>CAJXAU010000128.1 GCA_913050205.1 uncultured Verrucomicrobiota bacterium | reverse complement strand
GGCGCGAGCGGCTTGGATCGCGCGACTGGCGCATTCCGGGGAATGGCAGGATGATTTCACTCTGGCCAGTCCGATCGGGCCTTGTTGTGGACGCTGGCGTGGTTTACGCAACCGCGGGTCTGTACCCATCTCAGGGTGTGGTTGTCGCTGCACTCAACGCCACGGATGGTTCGTCTGTTTGGCGTCAGAATCTGAACATCTCGCCACAGGGTTACCTGCTGGCATCACGCTCGATGCTCTTTGTCCCAACCGGTCGGGGTAATCCGGTGGGAATCGATCGTGCGACTGGTCGACAAGTTCGATCGTTCAGTGGCGCTGGTGGTGCGTTCGCGGTGTTGCTTGAGGAGGAGTTACTCTCCGGTACCGGCAATGATGGCACGTTGACGTCCAATCCGGTTGCATCATCCGGTCGCCTTGCTTCATTCAAGGGGAGCGCCATGGCGGCTTCGCCACGTCATAGTTTTTTGTTGGGCGAAACCGGGCTGCGAGCGATCGACCGCACGGAATTCCGGCGGGCGAGTGTCGCGGCACAAGATGCCACCCGCCAAATCGAGGCTTTAAAGAATCAATTAAAAAAACCGGATTTGACCCAGACAAAAAGGACTGCCATGCAGCGTCAATTGGGTCAATTGGGCGAATCGCTTGATGACGCCCGGGGCGCTCGTTTGAAATCGTTGATGTGGGAAATCAAGGTGCCGGGAAGGGAGGCCATCATGGCCCTGCGAAATTGCATCGTGCTGGGTGGGGATGGTTTGGTTGAGGTGCGCTCGGTGAGGGACGGTACCGTTCGCTGGTCCGCCAAGGTGGACGGCCGAGCCCTTGGGTTGGCCTTTGCGGCTGGCCGATTATTCGTCAGTACGGATGCCGGGTCGCTGCATTGTTTCTCCACCGCCGACGCGGGAAAGGAACTCACTCCGGCCCCGAAACCTGTGGAATTACCGGTCAACTTGGCCAAGCGCTTGGCCAAGCGGTTGCAATCACCACACGGCTGGGCATTGGTGACGGATGTGACTGACGGCCGGCTCTGCGCTGCGCTGGCGCAGGCTGCAAATATCCGGGTTGTCGGGGTGAGTAAGGATGCCGGGAGTGTTGCGGCAGCCCGGGAGTTGTTGGCCGAGTGCGGGTTGTACGGAACCCGAGCGAGTGTGCATCTCGTCGAGAGCGATGCACTGCCGTTCACAGATTATTTTGCCAACTTGATTGCATCCGAATCGGCTTGGCTTGGTACGGGTTCGGGCCATTTGGCCAAGAGCGAATTGGAACGATTGTTGCAACCGTACAACGGCGTGGTCTGGCTTTCACCGAACTCCTCGCCTCATTCGGCCAAAGGCCTTCCCGGTGCGGGCGAGTGGACGCACCAATACGGTACACCGGCCAATACGAGCAACAGCGGCGACAAACTTGTGCACAGCGATCTCGTTTTACAGTGGTTCGGCGGCCCCGGTGCGGCCCCGATGGTGGACCGGCATTTACGTGCGCCCGCGCCCCTTGCTGCAGAGGGCAGGCTGATCATTCCCGGTGAAAATCTTGTGATCGCGGTGGATGCCTTCAACGGCACCGAGTTGTGGCGGCAACCGCTTCCCGGTTCGCAGCGCTACTCGATGCCGTATGATGCTGGTTACATGTCGTTGAACGATGGGCGCCTGTTCGTGGCCGTGGCCGACGAGGCACGGTTGGTAAATCTCGACAGCGGTGAAGTGGAGCAGAAGTTTCCTTTGTCAGATTTCGCGCCGGGGCAACGGCGGCATTGGGGGTACGCGGTATTGAGGGATGGACGCATCTTCGGCACGGCGCAGCACCCGACCGCGTCGCGCACCAATCCAAGCCGCAACCTGATCAGCGCCGACTACAACAATAATCAATCCGTGGTAACCGGTACGCACCTTTTCTCTGCACCGCTTGACGCCTCCCCGGGTGGCCAAGGCCGATGGACGCACAACGGTGGGACGATTTTAAACCCGACAATAACCCTTAGCGGTGGGCGGGTGTTTTTCATTGAAACCAACCGACCGGTTGACGGAAGCGGACGGTATTCGCTCGATACACTTCGTAAAACCGGTCTGCAGATAGTCTGTCTGGATGCGGAGACCGGTGGGCGTCTCTGGACGCGGGCAGTGGAGGGGCGTCTTCGGGAGAGTCGGAACATCCTGTTTCTCGCCGCGACCGACACTCACCTCGTGGCAACCGGCAGCCGGCTCGGCAAGGGCAATGACACCGAGTACCTTGTGCAATGCCTTGCGGCGGACAATGGGCACGAGTTGTGGTCGGCAAGCCATTATAAGGGATTGCCCGGTGCGTTCACGCACGGGGAACAAGTGCATCACCCGGTGATTCTTGGGCAACGGTTGATCGCTGAGCCTGCGATTTACGAGTTGGCTACCGGCAAACGGCTTGGCCCACTGGACACCCCGGCGAACTGGAATCTGAAACGCCCGGGGCACAGCTGCGGCACGCTTACCGGCGCGGGAGATTGTCTTTTTTTTCGCGCTGCGAACCCGACCGTTCTCGATTTAGGCAAGTCAGCGGCTGGGAGATTTCAGGCTCTTGCCCCGACACGGCCCGGATGCTGGATCAATATTCTCCCGGCGCAGGGCCTTGTTTTAATTCCCGAGGCCAGTTCCGGTTGTGTCTGCCATTTTTCACTGCAAACTTCGATGGCCTTCCGGCCTCGGCGTGAGGGTGAGAAGGGGAGATAGCGATTAGACCTGTCAGCTAATCGACTCGGGGTGCAGCGCTTGGCCAAGCGTTGTCCAATCGGGGATGTTTTCTTGATTTAACCCCTGTTCGGGCAAAAGGGTTGAATGGGGGCGTGTGGTTGGCCTAGCCTGCGGCGCATGAAATCATGGCTATTGGGCGCTGGATGCGTTGCGTTGATTTTGGTTTCCGGTTGCGGATCCGACTCGAGCGGTGGCGGAGGATCGACGGACGGTGGACTGGAGATCGTCGTGATCCCGAAGGGGACGACGCATGAGTTTTGGAAATCGATCCACGCCGGAGCGAAAAAGGCGGAGCAGGAACTGACGGCTGCCGGAAAGCCGGTGAAGATTCACTGGAAAGGGCCGCTCAAGGAGGATGACCGCGATGAACAGATCAAGGTGGTCGAGAACTTCATCAGCCGAGGGGTGGACGGGATGGTGCTTGCACCGCTCGATGACAAGGCGCTGGTGCGGCCGGTGGAGACGGCCGGCAATGCGAACATCCCGGTGGTGATCATTGACTCAGGGCTGCAGTCGGACAAGTACGCGAGTTTTGTTGCCACGGATAATTACGTTGGCGGTCGGATGGGTGGAGAACATCTCGGCGAACTGCTCGGTGGCAAGGGCAACGTGTTAATGCTTCGATATGCGGTTGGCTCGGCCAGCACGACCAAGCGCGAACAGGGATTTCTTGATGCGATCAAGGAAAAGTATCCGGACATCAAGGTGTTGTCCTCTGACCAGTACGCGGGGGCGACGCGCGATCTCGCCTACACGGCTTCACAGAATTTGTTGAGCCGCTATGGGGACGAGGTGAACGGGGTGTTTTGTCCGAACGAGTCGGTGACAGTCTCGATGACCAAGGCGATTCGCGACATTGGCAAGGCCGGGGGCAACGTGAAGATCGTAGGGTTCGACACCAGCGAGCAGTCACTGCGCGACCTTGAGGCTGGCGATGTTCAGGGTTTGGTGGTGCAGAACCCGATCAGGATGGGCTACCTCGGCGTGAAGACGCTGGCCAGCCACATCAGCGGGGAGAAGGTCGATAAACGCATCGATACCGGGGTGGCCATGGTGACAAAGGAAAACATGGGCGAACCGGAGATTCAGGAACTGCTCAACCCGCCGCTCGAGAAATATCTTGGCGAAGGAAACTGAATCCAGTCCGCCGCGCCTGCGCATCCACGGGGTGGCCAAGCGCTTTGGCCCGACAGTGGCGCTTGGCGGCGTGAGCCTCGAGGTGGGTTCCGGCGAGGTACACGCGTTGATCGGAGAAAATGGTGCCGGCAAAAGCACGTTAATGAAAGTGCTTAGTGGGGCGCACCGGTCGGACAGTGGCACGATGGAACTGGACGGCACACCTTTCGCACCAAGCGATCCGTTGCACGCCCGCCGAAGCGGGGTTGCGATGATTTATCAGGAACTCAACCTTGCGCCGGATTTGACGGTGGAGGAGAACATGCTGCTCGGCAACGAGCCACGGACGCTTGGTTGGTTGAACCGTGGCAAACGCCGCCGCTTGGCCAAGCGCGCGCTTGAGGAAATTTGCCAGCCGGATTTGCCTCTCGATGCCCCGGTGGGTTCACTGACCATTGCCCAGCAACAGTTGGTTGAGATCGCTCGTGCGTTGGTGGGGGAGCCGCGTGTCCTCATCATGGACGAACCGACCAGCAGCCTGACCCGGCTGGACACGGAGAATCTGTTTGGCGTGATCGAGCGAATGAGCCAACGCGGCGTGAGCGTGATTTACATCAGCCACTTTCTCGAGGAGTGCCAACGCGTGGCCGATCGCTTTACGGTGTTGCGCGATGGTGTCAGCGTCGGCGGTGGAGAGATGGCCGAAGCGAATCTTGACCGGATCATCCACATGATGGTCGGTCGGGAGATGTCGGAGATTTACCCGCGTACCAATCGCACGATTGGCGGACCGGTTTTGGAATTGAACAATGTTGCCGGCTTGGCCAAGCCGGTGGACGTTAGCCTTGGTCTTTGCGCCGGGGAGATCCTTGGTGTGTTCGGGCTGGTGGGTGCGGGACGGACAGAAACCCTGCGTTCAGTCTTCGGCCTCGACCCCTTGGCCAAGGGCAACGTGGCGGTGTTCGGAAGTGAAGACACGCACTCGTCCCCGGCCAAGCGCTTGGCCAAGGGTATTGGGTTCGTCAGCGAAAATCGAAAGGAGGAGGGACTATTGCTCAATCGCAGCCTCGCTGACAATCTCACGCTGACGAGCTTTGGCGGGGTGTCGCGGATTGGGTTGGTAAGCAGCAGGGCACAGGAGGCGGCTTCGGAAAAATGGATGCGCAAACTCGAAGTCAAGGCATCGCATGCCGGCCAGCCGGTCGGTGAGTTATCCGGAGGCAATCAACAGAAGATCGCGATTGGGCGATTGCTCCATCACGACGCGGAGATTCTGTTGCTGGACGAGCCAACCCGCGGGATCGATGTTGGCAGCAAGGCACAGATTTATCGTTTGATGAATGAGTTGGCGGGGCGGGGTAAGGCGGTGATATTTGTCAGCTCCTACCTGCCGGAATTGATTGGAGTGTGCGACCGAGTTGGAGTGATGTGCCGGGGGAAGATTGTCGAAACCCGGTCGGTGGAGGACTGGTCGGAGCCGGAGATCCTGCGCGCTGCCGTGGGTCAGCCGGGTGCCGGGGAGGTGGCGGCGTGAACTGGGCCAAGCTGGGCAACAGCGATTTTCTGAAGGCGATCCGTCCGTTCGTCGGGCTATTCGTCGTACTGGCGTTGTTTGCCATCGACAGCGAGTTGCGCCCGAATTTCTTCAAGGGCAGCAACTTCAAGATCATACTCACGCAAACCGTTATCGTAGCGATCGGAGCGATGGGCATGACTCTGGTGATCGTCAGCGGCGGCATCGACCTGTGTGCCGGTTCTGTGGTGGCACTGGCCAGTGTGGTGACTGCTAAGTTGATCGAACAGGGGCACGGTTTTTTGGCGGTCGTCACGGCAACCATCCTAGTTGGTGGTCTGGTCGGACTGGTGAACGGAGGCATCAT
>CAJXAU010000127.1 GCA_913050205.1 uncultured Verrucomicrobiota bacterium | reverse complement strand
GCTCCAGACCCAGCGCGGATTGCCTGGAACGCCACTACATCCAATCAGACATTCGCGATAATCGGCCCGGCCCGATTCGTTGGGCAACCCAAAAGCAAAGGGGTCAGGCCAGTTCCGACCTAACCCCTCGACTGTTTGGTGGAGCCAGGGGGAGTCGAACCCCCGACCTCTTGAATGCCATTCAAATGTCCACCCTCGAACCGTTTGCACATCGTTTGCGAATACTCGCCAAAAACTCCCTAATTCTAGTAATGTTAGGACGAACCGTTTACCATGTCCACACATCGGCGTACCATAGTTCATGGTCACTTATTGGTCACTTAAGGGATGCCGGTGGTAGAGCGCAACGTCTACAAGCTCACGGACAAGCTCATCAGGAGCTTCAAGTATGAAGGCGGTTGGGATGTCCGCTGGGACGATTCGGTGCCGGGTTTCGGCCTTCGCATTTATCCGACCGGCAAGAAAGCGTTCGTACTCCACTACAGGCCCCAAGGTTCCCAGAACAAACGTCTGATGGTTCTCGGTCGGTTCGGGGCAGACCTGACCGTCAAGCAGGCGCGTGAAACGGCGGCGAAACATCGTGCCCAGATTCGTGACGGTGTTGACCCTCTGCAAGAAAAGCAGCGTGTTGCGGCGGCTAAGACGTTTGGAGAGTTGGCCAATCAGTTCATTGAGGAGTACGCCAAAGTCCACAAAAAGACGTGGGAGACGGATGAGGGCCGCCTCGAGCGTCACATCCCCCAGTCATGGCGTAGGCGCAAGGTAGCCAGCATCACCCGTGAGGATGTGGAGTCTCTGCATCGCTCGATAGGGGAGACGCGACCCTACGAGGCCAACCGGACGCTGGACCTCCTCCGAGTGGTGTTCCGGCAGGCACGGCTGTGGCCCAGCATTGAGTTTGTGGGCGAGAACCCCGCTGAAGGAATACGAAAGTTCCCCGAGCAACAGCGTAGGCGTTGGGTGACGCCCGAAGAGTTCCCCTACCTCGCGTCTGCAATCGATGAAGAGTCCAGTATTTATGTTCGGTCAGCGCTCTGGCTGTACATGCTGGTTGGCCTTCGCAAGACGGAACTTCTCAAGGCAAAGCGGGAAGACATCGACTGGGACAGGAAACGCTTACGCCTTCCTGACACGAAATCAGGTGAGGAGCAGTGGATGCCATTGAGCAGTCCCGCCATCGCCATCCTCGAAGCCATACCCGCGATGGTGAAGAACCCTTATATCCTTCCCGGTTCCAAAGCCGGCCAGCACTTGGTGAACATCGAGAAGCCGTGGAGACGGGTCCGCAAAGCCGCAACTGTAGCGGCATGGGCAAGCGACAAGTCCAGCCCCACTCATAAGGTCATTAAGGATCTGAAGAAGGGCACGGAGGATGATCCCAGTTACGACGAAGTAGCCGCCGAGGCCGAAGGGCGTGGTATCGAGTTGCCCACTGGCCTCGTTGATGTGCGTCTACACGATCTGCGCCGTACCGTTGGCTCATGGCTCAGCGGAAGCAATGTGGACCTAAATAAAGTCCGCGAAACGCTCAGGCACCGGAACATCGCCACAACGCTCGTGTATGCCCGTCTGTCACAAGACTCAGTGCGGGAAGTGATGGAGGAGCACGGTAGGCGTGTCATGGAGGTGGCAGGGAAGGGGATTCCTACGCCTGTTGAGGTCGCACACGGGCGTGAGTGAGCGCACGAATAAGGGCACTTGACGTTCACCTTACGTTCTCCTATATTAGCATTCGATTGATCCGATAGGATCCAACGCCCAGCCTGCTGGCACTTCAAGCGAGTAGGCCAAGGTGCTGAGGGCAACCCGAGGCGGGTCAAACCTAAACCCTGAAACTCTCAGGGGCGGTTTGGCATTGCAAGGTTGCTCTTTTTTATTGCCGCGCCGCCCCGACAGCACCGGAGGTAGCGCGGATGGAAACTCCCACCCCCCTTAGCACAAATACTGATGAAGGCACTGCCGAGTATTGGCACGGCCTCATTGATGAGAAAGCAGCCGCCGATTTTCTCGGCTTGTGCGACCGTTCTCTTCAAAACATGCGCCAGCGCGGCGGCGGGCCACGATACGTCCGTATTTCGTCTCGCTGTATTCGATACCGCCGTATCGATTTGGCGAATTATGCGGACGAGCGAATCCGCAAGAGCACGTCAGATCCAGGCTTGGAGGCAGCGTGATGCATTTCCGCACACCTCCAGAACGACGAAACCCCGCCGCTCGGCAAAGCGACGGGGCCTCAAATCCGTATACCCACGAACCCTCTTCCTAAAGGATCCGTACAGATGAAGATAGTTGAAATCACGCCGAAATTCAACGGTGACGACACCCTCGACTACTCGAACCTTCGGATACTCCGGCAGCATTGGCCCGGCGTCGAAGAAGAATTAAAGCGACGGCAACGGGTCCAAAAGATCCACCGCCTCGGTGTCGACGTCCTGTATCGGCTGCTGGGCGAGCTTTCGCCCCTTCCTTCCATCGAAATGACGGTCGAACGGTATGCCAGTCTGGATGCCGACGTCGTTCACGCACTAGGCGGCGATGAGTTGCCCACTCTACCAGTCCATGAGGTGATGGCATGAGCGAGGCGTCACGCATTGCTGATGCCCTCGGTGGCGGTCGTCGTTTCGGGCGCAACTACCTCGTCTCCTGCCCGGTTTCCGGCCACGGCAAGGGCGCTGGCGACAAGCAGCCTTCCTTGCGCATTTCTGACGGCGACAAGGCCCTTCTCGTGAAGTGCTACGGCGGGTGTCCGACAGCAGATATCTTGGCTGAACTCCGGGCCCGAGGGTTGCTCCACGATCACGGTCGCCGACATCGACCACCCGACCCAATGGATGTCATCCGGCGCAAGCGCGAGGACGAGGAACGGCGGCAGAAGGGCATTACGAAGGCACAACGGCTCTGGGGTGAGGGCGCGTCAATCGAGAGCACCCTTGCCGAGCAATACCTACGCGCGCGCGCCATAATCATACCCCTGCCAAACGTTCTGCGGTTCCATCCCGAACTGCCCTTCTGGCACGACGTGAACGGCAAACCGCGCATCCACTCATGCTGGCCCGCGATGCTCGCGGTGATAGAGGATGAAACAGGTGTCGTGGCCGTTCAGCGGACGTATTTGGATCCCAGCGGGCGCGGCAAGGCTAAACTGCCGGACGGCGCCAAGCCCAAGCTGACGTACGGGCCAAAGGGTGCCGGTGCTGTGCGCCTGGGGCCTGTCCTCGAGGAACTAGGCATCGCGGAGGGCACAGAAACGGCGTTGTCGGCGAAGCAATTGTACGGCGGAACCGTGTGGGCTAGCTGTGGGTCGCCGAAGTCGGTTGCACTGCCTGACGAGGTTAAGCGCGTCATCATCTACGGCGATAACGGCGATTCCGGACACCGTATGGCGAATGAGGCTGCCGTCCTGTTCAGCGCGCAGGGCCATAAGGTGTGGCTCAGCTTCCCGGATGAGCAGTTCGATGATTTCAACACCGCTCTGAGGCTTCAGGCGGGAGGTCTGGCATGAGTAAGGACAGCAACGTTCACGAGTTCAAACTGTCGGAACTCTATGGACCTGAACTGGATGCTTACATCAAGCGTCTCGCGGACCTTCCGCGAGTTGAGTACGACCGTCGTCGCATCGAGGAAGCCAAGCGTCTAGGCATACAGGTGAAGACCTTGGACAAGGAGGTTCAAGACCGTCGCCCCCGAGCGGAGAACGGAAATGGGCAAGGTTCTACGCTTGTGCTTGAGGATCCAGAGTTGTGGCCGGAGCCGGTGGACGGCGATGACCTCCTCGACCGACTGGCCGCAACATTCAGACGCTATCTAGTCTTGCCAGCGGGCGCACCTGAAGCATTGGCGCTCTGGGTGCTGCACGCTCACACGTGCGATGCGTACTACCATTCTCCTCGACTGCACATCACTGCCCCTGAGAAAGGTTGCGGTAAGACGGTTGTGTTGGATGTTCTCGAATCCCTCACTCCCAGAAGCCTGAGAACGGAGAACGTCAGCACGGCAGTGATGTTCCGGCTCGTGGATAGCAGCCGCCCTACCCTACTGGTGGACGAGGCCGATACGTTTCTGCGGGACAACGAGGAGCTTTGTGGGGCGCTAAACGCCGGTCATCGTCGCGGGGGAAAGCATCTCCGGTGCGAAGGGGACAAGAACGAGGTTCGGGCCTTCAGTACCTTCGGCCCCGTCGCCATCGCGGGTATTGGGAAACTTCCCGGCACGCTTATGGACAGGTCCATCGCCATTCAGATGCACCGTGCGCGGCCTGATGAGCGTGTGGAACCCTTTAGGGCGGATAGAGCATTCAAGGAAGATGAGCTGAGGCAGCAGGCGGCAAGATGGGCCGCAGACAATCTATCCAAGCTCTCTGTCCTGGAACCGTCCACGCCCAGCTGGATGCATAATCGTGTGGAGGACAACTGGCGCCCGCTGTTCGCTATTGCCGATGTGGCCGGAGGGGAATGGCCGTCCCGCGCTCGTGAAGTGGCGGGGATTCTTTCTAAGGACAAGGAGGCCGAAGAGTCTTCCCTCCGCGTTCAGCTCCTCACAGACTTGAGGACGCTTTTCGCAGACAAGAATAAGGATAGGCTGCTCTCTGAGGACATCTGTACCGAGTTGGCCGAGATCGACGAGCGTCCGTGGCCGGAATTTTCAAAGGGCAAGCCCATCACAACACGTGGACTGGCCAAGCAGCTCAACCACTTCGGCATTCGTTCAGGGAGCGTCAGAGACGGTGATCGGACGGGCAAGGGGTACAAAATCGAGGACTGCGAGGAGGCGTTCTCCCGCTACCTCCCCTCTCCAAACGTCACACCGTCACAAGTCAATGAAACTGCGGCTTACAGCGAGTTATCAAACGTCACACCGCACCCAATTGTGACGGATGGATTCTCGCCGAAACCCAAGGATACTGCGGGTTGTGACGGTGTGACGGATGAAAATGGGGGGTGCGAGGATCACGACCCGGAACGGGAGGCCATCAGATTCTTCGACGGCGGAGGAGGCTGAGCCAATGCCCAGACTAAAACCACTTTCAAAGCCAACCGACACCGAAACAGCATCGCAGGGCGTAAGTGCTTCGCCCTCTCCTCAATCATCCAACAGGATTGAGATCACGGAAGAAGACGGTCAGGTCGAGGTTTCACTCCAATTTCAGGCCGACAATTCGCTCGGCTCTCGGAATCGAGAGTTTCTCGAAGGATTGGGGAAACAGATCGCGATGGCCACCTGCAAGAATGGTGAGCCTAGCGAGGAAGATGCCAACTTCATGCTGGCGGTTGTGGAGGGCGTCGAGCCTCAAGATCAGATTGAGGCAATGCTTGCCACACAAATGGCAACGGTTCACATGACCATGTTGACCTTTGCCCGTCGTCTGGCGAACGTTGAGAATATTCCCCAACAGGACAGCGCCGAGAGGGCATTCAACAAACTTGCCCGAACTTACGCGGCACAAGTGGAGGCGTTGAAGCGGTACAGGACCGGCGGCGAGCAGAAGGTCACCGTGCAGCACGTGAACGTCAGCGAGGGCGGACAGGCAATCGTCGGTTCGGTGACGCATGGGGGGAGGGGGCGGCGCAAAAAGAACGACGAAACCCCATGAACCGGTCCTATGCATTTCAAAAAGCACCGCGATGTACGGCAACTTCAAAACGGACACGCATGCCGTGCCAAGCTCCTGCTGTTCGCGGATGGACCGTGTGCCGGTTTCACGGGGCGAGAGGCGGG
>CAJXAU010000126.1 GCA_913050205.1 uncultured Verrucomicrobiota bacterium | reverse complement strand
TGGGTGACACACGCGAAGCCCTTGGCGTTGAGCACCTTGACCACGCCGCCCTTGGACACCACGCCACTAAAGACCTTAAATTCGCTGGAGGCAAAGTCGTCGGTCATGTCGACGATCTCCATTTCGAACCGCGTGTCCGGCTTGTCGATGCCCCAGCGATTCATCACTTCCTCGAACGGGATGCGCGGGAACGGGGTGGGGACGTCGATGTCGAGCGCGGTTTTCCAGACGCGCTTCAACAGGCCCTCGATCAGGTTGTAAATATCCTCCCGTTCGATAAACGACATCTCGATATCGACCTGTGTAAACTCCGGCTGGCGATCGGCCCGCAAATCTTCGTCGCGATAACAACGGGCGAGTTGGAAATATTTGTCGACCCCGGCACACATGAGGATTTGTTTGTACTGCTGCGGCGACTGGGGCAGGGCGTAAAACTGGCCGGCGTGAATTCGGCTGGGGACGAGAAACTCGCGCGCCCCCTCCGGCGTGCTCTTGAAAAGGGTCGGCGTCTCGATCTCGAGAAAACCCTGTTCCTCCATGAACACACGCGTGGCAGTGGCGACCTTGCTGCGTAGGCGCATGTTGTGAATCATCTCCGGTCGGCGGAGATCGAGATAACGATGCTTGAGTCGCAACTCCTCGTTTACCTTGGCTGCAACCTCGGGGTCGTCGATGGTGAACGGCAGTACATCGGCGTGGTTCAGCACCTCCAACTTGTCGGCCAACACCTCAACGAGGCCGGTGTCGATCTTCTCATTTTTGGTGCCGTCCGGTCGGACGCGCACCTTGCCGGTGACGCTGATGACGCTCTCGCTGTGGAGGCGGGAGGCCGTTTCAAACAGGTCGGTCGGGAGGTCGCTGGGATCGAACACCGCCTGTGTGCGGCCCTCGCGATCGCGGACGTCGATGAACACCACACCGCCGAGGTCGCGGTTGGAGTGGACCCAGCCGTTGAGGGTAACGACCTGACCGACGTGTTCTTCACGTAATTCGTTGCAGTGGTGCGTGCGCTTCATTCGCTAAATATGCCTTTTTTTGCAAAAGGGCGGCGGATGTTGCCGGGAAAAAGCCCGGTTTTCAAAGTTTATTTGCAGGATTCAGAGATTCAGCAACTCACGCTGCCAGGGGAGAATCCGGGTGCGTTCCTCTCCGTCCTCCAGCGAAAGCTTCACGAGCGTGGAGCGGCTGGCAATCAACGTGGGGTCGATCTTCAACTCTTCGGCCCGCTCGTCGCGCAGCACTTTGAGCGATTCGTAAAACCGTTTTTCACGAGCGGTGATCCTTCGCCTGACAACTCGTGGAGTCTCCGGATAGTCTTTCGGATCCAGTTCCAGCGCCTTGCCGACGGCCTCGCGAAGGGAGTTAAAGCGGCGGTTGGAAAGTTTATGTGGCCAAGTGGTTTTGGTCTCGCGGGCGATAACCGTCTCGGCCAGTGCGACGAGGTCTTCGTGACGGACGATGAAATAGGGCGGTTTATTTGCCTCGACTGCCTCGCGCTCGCGCCAATGCCAAACCTCACGAAGGATGGCCAGGCTACGCCGGTTTAATTTACTCGAGCCTTTCAGGCGCCAAGCCTGATCGAGATCGAGTTCGCGGTCGGAGGCGTGTTCCAGAATCAGGCGTTCGCAAATCTGTTGATGCCATGCCAGCCGGCCCTTGGCCACGAGGTCGTCGCGTAGGCGATCCGCGAGGCTGCGAAGGTGGCGGCTGTCGTTCAGTGCATAGATTAACATCTTCTCGGTCAGTGGTCGACGTGTCCAGTTGGCCTTTTGCGAGCCTTTGTCGAGCGTGATGCCGAGAAGTTTAGATAACAAATCGTTCAGTCCGAACGCGGTGAAGCCAAGCAGTCGCGCTGCCCACATCGTGTCGAAGATTGTGGTGGGTACAAACTTGGCCGCCGCGTACATCAACCGCAGGTCATTATCCGAGCCGTGCATGAGCAGCTCCTTGTCTTTGAGCGCCTTGAAGAGCGGGGCGATATCCAGCGAGGCGAGGGGGTCTACCAACACGTCCGTGCCCGGTAGGCTGATCTGCAGCAGGCACAGCTTTTCAGGATACGAGTGCAGGCTGTCGGCTTCCGTGTCGAGACCGATCCAGTCTGTTTTTCGTAATGCGGGTAAAAACTCCTTGAGTTGATCTTGAGTGTCAATCAAGCGCGGGAATTGTGTCACCGGAAAACATATTGCCAAGGCCAAATCGTTTTGAGCTGGCTTGACGCCGGAGCGGGAACGGTATTTTCTACGCCGCCCTGATGAAAGTCGATATGACCAATTTGGCTAATCAATTCACCGAGATTGCGCAGAAAAACCCTAATAAAACTGCGATTTTTTGGAATGAATCCCAATACTCATTCTCCCAGGCACACGCCTTGGCCAGGCGCTTGGCCAAGCGGCTTCGGGAGGATTTCGACCTGCAGCCCGGTGACCGCGTCGGACTGTGGCTAAAGAACTGCCCCGAGTTTATTATTTCCCTCTTCGGCATCCTGCTGGCCGAGGGCGTCGTCGTTTCGATCAACTGTTTCCTGACCCCGGACGAGGTCGGTTTCATCGTGGAGGATTGCGAGGCCAAGGTATTGATCACCGAGGCTTCGATGATGGAAAGCACAGCCAAGCTGCAGGAACAGTTTCCCGGTTTGGGCGTGGTGGAGGTGGAGTCGCTTGGCCAAGCGGAGCGAAACGCTCCAGTCGATGCGACCCCGCTTGGCCAAGCGCCGGGAGACTTGGCTCTGATCATTTACACCTCCGGTACCACCGGCAAACCCAAGGGTGCCATGCTCAGCCACCAAAACTTGATGAGCAACGTGACCGCAGTCACGGAGGCGGTGGGAATAAAACCGGACGACCGCATGGCCGTGCTACTGCCGATGTTCCACAGCTTCACCATGACCGTTGGCCTTATATTACCGATGACTCAGGGGTTGCCGATTATCGCCATCAAGTCGTTACACCCACCAAGGAACATCATCGCCGAGATTGTGCAGCACGGTGCCACCATCATGCCGGCGATCCCACAGCTCTACCGCGCTCTGCTGAACATCGACCTGCCGGACAACCTGCCGTTGCGGATCTGCCTTAGCGGTGCGGCCCCATTGCCGGTCGAGGTATTGAACGAATTCAACGAACGCGTCGGCGTCCCGTTACTCGAGGGGTACGGACTGAGCGAGACGAGTCCCGTAGCCTGCACCAATCCGTTTCATGGCCAGCGTAAAGCCGGCTCGGTGGGGTTGCCACTTCCCGGCGTGGAGTTTCAAGTTCGAAACGATGACGGAGTGGTGCTGCCGGTGGGTGAGCCGGGAGAAATCTGTATCAAGGGTCACAACATCATGATGGGTTACTGGAATAACCCGGAAGCCACCGAGGCATCGATCAAGGATGGCTGGCTGTTGACCGGCGACATCGGCCGGCTCGATGAGGACGGATACATTTACATCACCGACCGGAAAAAAGACATGCTGCTGGTCAACGGCATAAACGTCTACCCAAGGGAAGTGGAGGAGGTGATCTACCAATTCGGCGAAATCAAGGAGGCCGCCGTCGTCGGGGTGAACGATCCGAGAAAAGGTGACTTGATTGTGGCCTGCATCGTGCCAAGCGAAGGAATTGAAATGGATGAATTGATGCTAATGGCTTTTCTCAAAACCAAGCTGGCCGCCTACAAACTTCCCCGGAAGGTGCTGAAAATGGAAGCGCTCCCCCGCAACGCCACCGGAAAAATCCTCAAAACCAAGCTCCGAGAAATCGCCGCAGAGAGGATATCCAGCTAGGCTGAATTGTTCGCGGACTGCGCTTGGTCTGGCGCTTGGTTTTCAGTCGGTTTGTGTTCCTTTTCGAGTGCCTCGAACTTTCGGCCGACAATTTTAACGCAGTAAAACCAGAGGGCGATGATGATGCAGGTGAACCCACCGAGCAGTTGAAGGCCAATCAGGCTGGTTTCGAGCTGGCCGGTCTCGTTGCGGGTGCTTAGGAAGATCGGGACGAGGGAGGCGATCAACAGCGCGGCCACCTTGCCCGTACGTTGGACGAACACTTCGACAAATGCTCGGGCGACGTATTTCTCCTGCCGCGACAGCGGGTTGTACAGGGTCTCGCGACCGGTTTGGTTGACGGAGTAGGCGAAAGTGCTGTCAGAAATCTTCAGGAGGCTACCCGCAATCAGGATCGGCGCGAGGATGAAGAAGAGCGAACTCAATACTATAGACAGTGGTAGCGCCAACAGAATCCAATGAATCCGGTAGTTTGGAAACTTTGCAGCGAAGATGCTGAAGCCCAGTTGGATCACCAGCGCGGCGATATTGCCAATGGCATAGACTGTGCCGAAGTGGCTTCCAAGATCATCCTTGTCCACAAACCGCTCGCTCATAGCAGTGAATTGAAAGTCGAGCACCTCGGAGGTGATCTCGTAAAATCCAACAATACCGGCGATAGCGATGAGGTAACGGGACTTGAACACCAGCGACATACCTTCGATGGCGGCGTTGAATTTCTTCTTCGGCACCTCGTCCGGTGCCGGATCGGGCTCGTTGTGCGGAATGGTCTTAGCCATCCATCCGGCGAACGCAGCGAGTATGCAGATTACAATGCCGATGCCGATGATTACGTGCAGCCATTGTTGGTTGGTCATCTCCTCGATCCACCCACGAAAATAGGTACTACCGATGGCGCCCCCGGAAACGGCGCCCAACACGATGAAACCGTAAAGTCGCTTAGCGTTCTTGAGGTCTACGGTGTCGTGCAGGAAGGAGAAGAACGCAGCCAACATCAGGCTGATGTAAAGATCGCCAAACCAGTAAAAAAGCCAGACCGTCATCTCGGTGGGCTGGTTGATTTGCAGCGAGAAAAAGAAGGTCATGCCGATGACCAAGCCCATGCAGGTGTATGTCAGTACCTGTCGCTTGGCCAAGCGCGTGACCAGCGTGAGGAATAAGACGATCAGGAACGCGATGATCAGGTTCATGCCCTTGGCCAAAAGCTCTGCACCGCTGCCAAGCATCTCCCATGAACCCAACTTGAAGGTGGAGTCACCGTCGTACTGCCCGATGAAGAGGCTCTTTTTCAGCGGCTTGAGAATCCAAAAAATCGTCAGCACAAGGTTGATGTACAGAAACATCACCGCCGTGAAGGCGATTTTTTTGCCGGTTGAAAAATGGGCGTTGGGCATCGACGAAAAACGGGTGGTTACGTCGAGCCTTTAGAGATTGACCTGAAATTCGAGCGAGTCGCCGCCCTCCACGCTGAGCTTGAAACGTTTGTCCTCTTCGGAGATTAGATCGAGGCTGATCTGTGATCCTTCCTCAAGCGGAGCCTTTTCGATCTGGTAGTTGGTCACGCCCAGTGAAAGTATGCCGTTGATCATCCGCAGGGTGGGGCGGGCTCCGAAGGTGAGACTGCGGCTCTCTCGGGCAATGAGGCCGTGAATGTTTTCGTCCACGTTGAGTGTCCAGTTGTAGGTCTCCTTCATGCCGTTGGCCTTCAGCCCGATGTGCAGCTTGGCCATGTCGACGTATTCGGGGTCGGTGAATGGCCGAAACATTGCAATCTCGTCGAAGCGATTCAGGAAGCTGGGCCGGAACCGGTCCAGCAAAGCCAACTCGAATAGTTCACGGACGTTTTCCTTGTCGCGGTTTTTCACAATGACGTCGTAGCCGGCATTGGTGGTCATCACCACATAGCAGCCGCGGGCGTACATCGGCTTTTGGTTGCGATCGTAAAAAATGCCTTCGTCGAGGAG
>CAJXAU010000125.1 GCA_913050205.1 uncultured Verrucomicrobiota bacterium | reverse complement strand
GTTGCTCCTCCGCATTGGGTTGATCGATCGCGAATCGGCTGTCCAATTCGTTGACGCAACTCAATGCCCCCGGCCGGGCTTCCTTGCCGGGTGAGTGGATGCTGCCCCGGTGAAGCACATGCACCGTGCGCGGCTGTTTCGCCGGCTTGAAATTGCCCAGCGCAGTGAACTGGCTGGCCACGGCGTAAACCGTTTGTTGCGCGCCGAGAGTGGCCAAATCCCGCTCATTCACGGTTTTGGCAAAATAAAACGCCAATGCGTGTTTTTGCTCTTTTGTCCTATTTTTTGGCTCAATAGACAGTATATTGTTTTTCTGTAACGATACAGATTCTTTAAAAACTGGTTTCGGTAAATGGGTGAGTGAAAGGCGAGGACGCCCGATGAGGTGTTGTCGGCCGTGATTTTGGTGTAGCTCGATCTGGATCGGGTCTCCCTTGGCTGCCGTCAATGGCGTTTCAAAAACAAACAGCGCTCGGTGCGCTTGGCCCTCTTGCGGATGGATGCCCCAGGCGGAATCGGGGTTGGTATCGATGGCGCGGTCGATCGTCCAGTCGTCCTGATTGAAGCTGGCCATTGCCTTGGCGATCTTGACCTGTGCGCCGTTCACCCGCACGACGATGTCGGTCAGGTGTAGGTTGCCGTTTTCCGCGCGGCCGGGGCCGTTTCGGGGCAGCGACTTGTCGGTCAACACATCCAGTTGCAGGGCGGTTGCCTTGGCGATCGGAAGCTTGGCGGTGAAGGTCGTGACGTCCTTGGCCGGCGCTTGGCCAAGCGCGAGGAAGGAGCCGTCCGGCTTGGCTTCAAATTCGATTCCGCTACTCGACTCGACCTTGGCCGAGGAGAGGACGGCCCAGTTTGACTGACTGCGTTTCAGGTCAGCTTCCATCTTGGCCAAGTCGGCCTCGGAAAACATTCCCTCCGGCACCTGCCCTTGGCCAAGCGCGCGTTGGCGGGAGAGCAGCAGCGCGCGGCGCTTGGCCAAGCGTGCGTCGTTGTCGAACGGGCGATCAACCTTGTCCACACCGGCGAACACTGCCTGTAGCGCGTAGTAATCCTCAGTCGGTACCGGGTCAAACTTATGGTCGTGGCAGCGCGCGCAATGAACAGTGGTACTGACGAAGGTGGACATCACCGTGGCGATCATGTCGTCACGGTCGAGGTATTGCGCGATCTTCTTGTCGATCGTGCCGTCGGAAATACCCATTTGCGAACTCTCGTCCCATGGCCCGGTCGCCAGAAAACCGATGCCCCGTGTCGCGGCCGGATCTTCCGGGAAAAGCACATCGCCGGCCACCTGCTCGCGTACGAACCGGGCGTACGGTTTGTCGTTGTTGAACGACTCGACGAGCCAGTCGCGGTACGGCCAGGCGTTTTCGCGGATGGCATCCTCGTCGTGGCCGTGCGTTTCCGCGTAGTGGGCGACATCCATCCAGTGCCGGGCCCAGCGCTCGCCGTAGCGCGGACTCGAGAGCAGACGATCGATCAACCGCTGGGTTGCACCGGTGGAGTTGTCGTTAACGAATGCACGGACTTCCGCAGGCGTTGGCGGAAGCCCGATCAGGTTGAATGTTGCGCGCCGGATGAAAGATCGCCGATCCGCAGGCGGAGAGGGGCGGAGATTTTTTTCGGTAAGTTTTGCCGAAACAAAACGGTCGATCGGGTGAGTGGCCCAGCCGGGTTTGGATGAGGTGGCGGCCGGGATCGCGGGGCGATTCAGCGGCTGGATCGCCCACCACGAATCGTCGGCTGTGGACTCATCATCCAGAGCAACGCTTCCCCACGGGAGAAGCAGAAAAAAAAGCAGGATGGCACGACACCGGGACACCTCGAAATGGAGAATCAGCACCCGTTTAAAGGCAATCAAAAAAAGGATGTTAGCTAATCGCCTGAAGGATCTTTTTGCTTCTGCAGCAGCCAGGCGAGATTGAAGCGAGCCATCCAGTCTTTGTTGGAGAGCAGGTAGATCATGCCTTCGCTGGGGGTGCCTTTGCGGCCGGCGGCCATCCATGTGTAGTTGCCGGGACCGGTCTTGACGATGCGCTTCACCGGCCACGATTCGCCCCGGTCGAAGCTCACGTGCACGGTGATGTCATCGCGCTTGTCCCGGCGGCCGGGGCCGCTGAAGAGAAGAATGTCGCGGTCTTCGAACGGCAACCGCAGGATGGCACCCTTGCAGCCGTAGTCGTCCGGCGGGCCGTCAAACAGCTCGTCGTCCTCCCCGGCCTTGGCCCAGCTTTGGCCGCCGTCGAGACTGCGGCCGACGATCTTGTTGCCGGGACGGCTGTGGGTGCGGGCGTTGTAGTAAATGCTGCCGTCGGTCATCTCGAGGAGGCCGGGCTCGGAGGTGCCGAGGATGGGGAAGGGATCGCTGGGCGTCCATGTCCGGCCGCCGTCATCGCTGTACAGTGCGTTGCTATACCGCTTGGCGAAATATTTGCGGCCCTGCCCCTTGTTCAGGTAGGTGCGGGTGCCGTCCTTGTTTATTGAGCCCACAAAAACCTGCGATGGCATCAACAGCCTTCCCTTGTGTTTGCCGTGGCGCAACGTAATGCCGGGGTCACAGCAGTAGGTCGTGCCCTGCCATCCGTTTTTGTCGGCCCGGATCACGATCTTCTCGGTGGCCCAGGTTTTGCCGTGGTCGCGGCTGCGGTAGAGCGCCTCGGCCGGCTTAAGCCCGGCGGCGAATACCATGATGTCGCCGGTGTTTTCGTCGATGGTCACGTTGGCCAGTTCGCTCCAACCGACGTGTTCGCCGCGGTATCGCCCGTCGTCCGACATGTCGGCGCCGATCTTCACACGCCTTCCGACGACGATGGGCTGGCTCCAAGTTTTGCCGCCGTCCTCACTGCGTTTGACATCGACCCGTCTCGCCTCGCGGTTTTCCTTGAAGATGAGCACGGTGCCGTCCTTGGCCACGGCGAGATGTCCCATCACGGGCACCTCTTCGGCCCAGATTTCGTGGAACGGTTTTTGTTTGGAGACTTCGCTTGGGAGATCGACAGCTACCGTCGCTGGAAGCCAAGCGGCAATTGTTATTAACGCGAGTGCCCAACGCAAACCAGGTGCACGAAAAGTGAAGTGGTCAGTCATCGCCGCAATCTTTTGAGGTCAGGCAGGCGGCGGTCAAGCGTTCTCCCGCTTGGCCAAGCGGGGTGCGATGGGTGGTGTGACGGGGTTGCCAAGGCCAAGCGTGGAGAGTAGTTTCGCCGTTCAGCAAAACTAGGCGTTGATTATGGCAAATTTTCTTTCGCAAAAATGGTTGTTACCGCGACGGCATTTCCTGCGCGGGTTGGGTGTCTCGCTTGGCCTGCCGATGCTCGACTGCATGCGGCCGTTGTGCGCTACCAAGGCTGTCGAACGGCCCCGGCGCAGTATTTTCATTTATCTGCCGAATGGGGTGAATACGCACGACTACGAATTGACCCAGTCGGGGCCGGGCTATGAGTTTTCCCGCATCCTTGCTCCGTTGGCTGGCCACCGGGGGAATATCACGCCGATCAGCGGCCTGCATCATCCCAACGCATTTGGCATCGCCCATAGCGCGACGCAGACGTGGCTTACGGCGGCCAAGTACGGCCCGACCGACCGGAACACGATCTCAGTCGATCAGTTGATCGCCGGCGTGACAGGGCCGAAGACGCGGTTTCCATCGCTTCAGATCAGTAATCAGGGGCAGCCTCTTGCGGTGAGTGCGGATGGCATCGCCCTGCCTGCGCATCGGCAGTCGGGGGACGCCTTCAATGCGCTTTTTACAGAGCCATCCGGAGGCATTGAGAAGCAGCGCCGCCAACTTCAGCGCAGGGAAAGCATGCTGGATCTTGTCCTGGAGGACGCCAACGTGCTGGCCAAAAACCTGTCCCGTGAGGACCGGGGCCGGCTCGACCAATACCTGACCGCAGTGCGTGAGGTGGAGGTTCGTACCAAGCGCGCTGAAGAGTGGCTCGAGACTCCTAGGCCGAAGATCGATTCCGGCACGGCGTCAAGGCTCAGTCAGAACGTTTATCTCGAACGACTCGGGGAGCATTTGCGGACGATGTACGACATCATCGTGTTGGCGTTTCAGACCGACATGACGCGTGTGGTCACATTCAACACCGGCAACGAGGGAACCGGGCCGGCGGTGCCGGAGATCGGGATCAGCCGCGACCGCCATTCGCTCTCGCATCACAATGGCGACAAGGATCTCCTGCAGCAACTCACGCGAAGTGACGAGTTCAACGTCCGGCAATTCGCCTACTTTCTCGACCGGCTCGCAGAGGTGCGCGATGGCGACGGGCCGCTGCTCGACACAACCGTTTCGCTTTACGGCAGCGGGCTCTCGTACGGCAACAGCCACGGGACAACCAGCCTGCCGCTCGTACTCGCGGGCGGGGCCAAGCTTGGCCTTCGGCATGGTAGCCACGTGGACTTTAATCGTAAGGTCAAGGGTTTCAAAGGGTACGACGACGGCATCAGCCTGTACCACAGCCCGGTCAACTCCGGGGCGCATTTCAGCAACCTGTTGCTGACTATCGCCCAGCGGATGGGTGTCGACAAAGAGGCATTCGCGGATTCCAACGCCGTGGTCTCGGAGGTTCTCACGTGAACTTGGCCAAGCGCTGCAGCACCTGCGCCGGGCCGCCCCGCGCTTGGCCAAGCGCAATCGTTTTTGCCCTCTCGCTCCTTGCCGGAAATCAGGCAGCGGCTGCGGAGAAGGACGCGGCGGCGAATGCGGTCAAGGATCACATCCCCAAGCCGGGGATCTTTCCGCCTGCCGGGGCGGGGATTCATCACAACGGCGATCTCGTCGTCAGCGATCCCATGAACCGCCGGGGCGCTCTCCGCAAAAGCCAGCATGCAAAGCGGCACTATTTTGCCATGCTGCCTTACGGCATGGTCTGGTACCACGGCGCACCGGCGGACATCCGCGACATCCCTCCGGGGACGCACATGCACGGGCGGTTTTTGCTGCCGCTTGAGGGGGAGGAGGAGACAATCCCGCTCACGGAGGAGCGGCTCAAGCAGACGCCGACACTTCGTTACAACCACGCCATTTTGCTGGAGGATGATGCCAGTTTTTACTCGCGCCGTGGTCGGTCGTGGAAGGTGCTTGGCTTCGAGCAGGGTGCCGGCCCGGCGCCCCGATTGAAGCTTTCCGTGGAGCCGGTCGGCCCGGAGATTGAGGGTGGCCTCAACAAGCCTGCGTTGTTCGACATCGACGGCGGGACGCGGATATGGAAAAACCGGCAACTGGTCGGAAGGGATCAAATCGAGCCGGGGCAGGAAGTTCAGGTGAATCTGACCTGGGGGCCGTTTGACAGTCTGGCCACAACTGACGTGTGGTTGGACGAGGAGAGTCTGCAAGCCTGCCGGGAGATTCAGCGGCAACGACACCTGCGGCTCATCCGCTCGCGATTTCTGCCCGGCTGGGTGGACGCGGTGAAAAACAACGACACCGGCGGAGGCGAGGTCACGATCACGCTGTTCGGCGGAATGGCGCCGGTATTGTATAGGGAACTGAAGCAGGGCAAGACGCCCAAGATTTGTGACGCGGCGAACACGCTTCGCACGTGGAGTTATCATCAGGAATATTCCGTTCGCGGACAGACCTTGGATTGGAAGGAGACGGACGATCCGCCGCTGGGGAGCAGCGGGTTTCAAATGCGGGTGAAGATTCCGCAGATGCTGGAAGGCTTTCGGCCGGGGCGGATCGTACGCCTGAAGGGGCCGTGGACGTACGTGCTGCTGCCGGC
>CAJXAU010000124.1 GCA_913050205.1 uncultured Verrucomicrobiota bacterium | reverse complement strand
AAAACCAATTTAACGACTAACAGACATGGCAAAGACCGACGTCATTTTAATCAAGAACGTGGAAGGGCTGGGTGCGGAATCCGACCAAGTCAACGTGGCCACCGGCTACGCGCGCAATTTCCTGCTCCCGCAGGGCCTCGCCATTCCGCTGACACAGGGCAACGAACGCCGCCTGGCCGCCCTCCGCAAGCAACGGCAGGAACGCGAGTTGCGCGAAGCTAAGGACGCCAAGGAATTGGCAGCCAGCTTCAAGCACCTGATGCTCGTCATCAAGGCCAAGACCGGCGAAACCGGCAAGATGTACGGCTCCGTTACCCCGGCCAACATCATCGACCAGCTACAGGAGCAGTTCGAAATTAAGCTCGACCGACGCAAGCTCCACATCGAGGAACCCATCCGCACGGTGGGCGATCACGAGGTCGAGTTGCGCCTCCACTCCGAGGTACGCACCAGCCTCAAGGTTCGGGTGGAAAGCAGCAATCCCCTTCCCGAGCCGGAACCGGCTGCAGAAGGCGAAGCCGCGACCGAAGCGGCAACGACCGAAGCCTGAGGCGACCCTTAACCATTTATGCAAAAAGCAGGACTTAGTGTCCTGCTTTTTGCTTTTGAATTGGGATGATGTTCACGCTTGGCCAAGCGCTTGGCCAAGTCACCCATGCTTCTCAACGAGTTGACGAAACTCGTCGAATAGGTTGCTCGAATCATGCGGGCCGGGCGAGGCCTCCGGATGGTATTGCACACAGAACACCGGCTTGGTCTTGTGGCGCAACCCCTCGACCGTCTGATCGTTGAGATTGATTCGGTTCACCGCAACATCGCTTGGCAGTGAGTCGGCGTCCACGGTGAAACCGTGATTTTGCGAGGTGATTTCCACTCGTCCGGAATCCAAATCCTTCACCGGCTGGTTGGCGCCGCGATGGCCGAACTTTAATTTACTGGTTTTCCCTCCCATCGCGAGGCTGAGAATCTGGTGACCAAGGCAGATGCCAAAAGTAGGCAGCCCTTTCTTAAGCAGCTCCGCAACGGCCTCCGCCGCATACGTCACCGCGGCGGGATCACCGGGACCGTTTGACAGGAAAATCCCGGCAGGATTGTGTTTCAAAGCCTCCTCGGCCGGTGTGTTCGCCGGAAGAACGGTTACCTTGAATCCGCTCTGGCGCAGCATGCGCAGGATGTTGTATTTCACCCCGAAATCGTAGGCGACAATCGGAATCTCCGCCGCCGGCATTGGGGTGCGCTGGGTGCGGCCATCGAGTTCCTTCGGTCCGTAGGGCAACCGGAACGCCGGACTGAGATCATCGTTCTCATCCCACGCGAAGGTTTCTTTGTGAGTGACTTCCCTGACGTAATCGACCCCAACCAAACCGGGCCACGCCTTTGCCTTGGCCATGGCTTCGTCGGTTGTGGCACCCTCCTCTGTGGTCAGGTAGCCGTTCATCGCACCCCGTACTCGCAATTTCTTGGTTAACGCACGGGTGTCGATCCCTTGAATTCCGGGAATACCGTTGCGATCCATGTACTCCGCGAGCGAGTAATCCGCACGGTAGTTGCTGACCACCGGTGAGAGTTCCCGCACCACGAACCCACTGGCATGGGTTTGGTACGACTCCACGTCCTGTTCGTTGACACCGTAGTTGCCGATCAGGGGATACGTCATCGTGACGATTTGCCCTTTGTAGGACGGATCAGTCAAAATCTCCTGATACCCCGTCATCGAGGTGTTGAAACATACCTCCCCGGCGACTGACGCAGTTGCGCCAAACGCCTGCCCTTCGAAGATCGTCCCATCCTCAAGCGCGAGGATGGCTTTAGGCCCTGAGCCAGACATCGCGGCAGACAGTAGAGATACATCGGCCTATTCGCAAGCGTGTTGCACAATTGTGAACAACTTGGCCAAGCGCTGCCAGTAGCCGCGGGCGATTTCCCGCTTGGCCAAGCGCTCAAATACTGAAAAACAGCCGTTTTTTGAGGACATAACCGTTGACACTCAAAGCGGCACCGGTATGATTTCCCGCCCTTTTTCGGGGATTAAATGGCTAAACTCACCGTTAACGATTTGGAGTTGCAGGGCAAACGCGTGTTTACCCGCGTAGATTATAACGTGCCCATGGCCGAACAGGACGGCGCGATGGTGATCAATGACGACACCCGCATCCGTGCCACACTGCCCACGCTGCGAACGATGATCGACAAGGGCGCCAAGGTGATCCTCACCGCGCACCTCGGCCGCCCCAAGGGTGAGCGTGTGCCCTCCATGAGCCTGCGCCCCGTGGCCGATAAACTTGCCGAACTGATTGGCCAACCGGTCGCCTTTTGTGACCAATGCGTTGGTGATCCCGTGGCGGAAGCCGTGAACCAACTCGCCGATGGAGAACTCCTGCTGCTGGAAAACGTCCGGTACCACGCCGAGGAGGAAGCCAATGACGCGGCGTTTGCCGAGCAACTGGCCGCCCACGCCGACGTGTACGTGAACGATGCGTTTGGTGCCGCTCATCGCGCCCATGCCTCCACCGCCGGTGTGGCCAAGGCCATCACCGCCCGCGGCGGGCAATGCGCCGCCGGTCTTTTAATGGAGCGCGAACTACAATTTCTGGGCGACGAACTGGACGCCCCCGAAAGCCCGTTTGTAGTGATCCTCGGCGGCGCCAAGGTGTCCGACAAAATCAAGGTAATCGATCGCCTGCTGGAAAAAGCCGACACCATCCTGATCGGCGGCGCGATGGCCTACACCTTCAAGCTGGCCAAGGGTCTCACCGTCGGCAAATCGCTGGTGGAGCGCGACAAGGTGGACGTCGCACAGGCCGCCCTCGACAAGGCCGCCAAGCACAACGTGCAATTTCTCATCCCGACCGATAATGTGGTGGCCGAACCAACTGAGATCGACGGCAAGTTCGCCTTTGGCGATTACCGTGTGAATGACAGTGAAAACATCCCCGACGACGTCGAGGGTGTGGACATCGGCCCCAACTCCGCTGAGGCCTTCTGCGAAGTGATCCGCGGTGCAAAGACGATTTTGTGGAATGGCCCGATGGGCATTTTTGAGGATGACCGTTTTTCCAGCGGCACCTTTGCCGTGGCCAAGGCCGTGTGCGACGCGACGGGATCCGGTGCCAAGAGCATCATCGGAGGCGGCGACAGTGTGAAGGCACTAAACAAAGCCGGCCTCGGGGATCAGGTCACCTTCATGAGCACAGGTGGCGGTGCGAGTCTGGAATTCCTCGAAGGCAAGGAATTGCCCGGCGTGGCCGCTCTCACCGACAAATAATTTTTTCGAATGGATAAAGAACGCAAACTGATCATCGCCGGCAACTGGAAGATGAATAAAACTGTGGCCGAGTCGCTCGACCTGGCCAATGGTCTGGTACGGGAACTCAAAGACATCAAGGAGGTGGACATTGCCATCTGCCCGCCGTTCACGGCATTGAGCGAGGTGTCCAAGGCTGTCATCGACTCCAATATCCGTCTCGGTGCCCAGAACATGAGCCAGAACAATTACGGCGCCCACACGGGCGAAATTGCCGCCGGGATGCTCAAGGAGTTTTCCACCAAGTACGTCATACTCGGCCATTCCGAGCGGCGCGAGTACCAGCGCGAGTCGGACGAGCTTATCGCCTCCAAGGCCAAGGCAGCACACGAGGCAGGCCTGAAACCAATCGTTTGCGTGGGTGAGCAACTCGAGGAACGCGAGGCAGGCAAGACCGAGGATGTCGTCGGAACACAGGTGCGCGGCAGCTTGGCGGGCTTGACCACAGAGGAAATGCTCGGCACGGTCATCGCCTACGAGCCCGTCTGGGCCATCGGCACCGGCAAAACCGCCACCTCCGAGCAGGCACAGGAGGTGCACGCGTTCATTCGCAATCTGTTGGCCGAGTTGTTTGACGCCGACACGGCAAAGGCGGTACGCATCCAGTACGGTGGCAGTGTCAAGCCGGACAACGCCCGGGAATTGATGAGCCAGGCCGATGTGGATGGCGCCCTTGTAGGCGGAGCCTCGCTTGATGTGCGAAGCTTTTCCGAGCTAATCAAAAACTCAATTTAACGACTACGAACATGAGTATTCTAATCACACTGTTAACCACAGTCCTGGTCCTGAACTGCTTCTTCCTCGTGCTGCTGATTCTCATTCAGTTGCCGAAAAAAGAATCCGGCTCCGGCCTGGCATTCGGTGGCGGCGCGCTCGACATGGCACTTGGCGCCGGGGCGGGCAACGTCCTCACGCGTTTCACCAAGTACTCCGCAACGCTGTTTCTGGGACTCTGCCTCTTACTGGCTGTCATTGGGAACAATGGGAACACCGGTGGTGCACTGTCTGAGGGACTCGACGATGCCAAGCCGGCTGCTACCGAAGACCCGACCGGCGGCACGCCCCCCCCTCCTTCGGGTCCGACAACTTCAACCGAGGCTCCGGCCGCTATCCCGCCGCCTACTGAGGGTTCGGAAACTACAGAAGCCACCACTGAGCCTCCGTCTACAACGGAGACGACTCCGGCTCCGGATGCCGACTCCGCTGAAACAACGGCACAGCCCGGCGAGGGTGAAGAAAAGAAATAATCGGAGGTCACCCATGACTTTCAAAAGCGTTCCTGTGCGTTTGGCGGGAACGCTTTTTTTGTGCCTGCTACTGCTTGGCCAAGCGGGCTGTTTTCAGCGGCACGACGAGGCAGACTTCATCGTCATCAACGGCCCCGACCCCGAGGCGCTCGATCCGGCCATCATCACCAGTCAGGCGGATGGCCGAATCGTCTCTGCGATGTTCGAGGGTCTCACCCGTTTCAACGCCATCACCGCGCAGGCCGAGCCCGCCTTGGCCAAGCGCTGGGATATCTCGGATGACGGCACGGTCTACACGTTTCACCTGCGGGAGAATCTCCGCTGGTCCACCGGTGAACCGATCACGGCTGATGATGTCGTCTACTCTTGGCGGCGTGCCGTGAACCCCCTTACCGCCAGCGACTATGCCGGCATGCTGTTTTACATAAACAATGCCGAGGCAATTAACAGCGGCAAAATCACCGACCTTGGCCAACTCGGCGCCACCGCTGTCGACTCCGCAACCATCCGCGTTGAGTTGACCGGCCCCACCCCGTTTTTCCTCGAACTGTGCGCGTTCTGGACACTCGCAGTTGTGCCGCAAAAGACGATCGAGCAACACGGTGACCAATGGTGCCTCAGCAAACCGCTCCCTGTCAGCGGCTCGCACACGCTCGATTTCTGGCGCGTACGCGACCGGGTTCGGTTACGCAAAAACGAAAACTACTGGGACGCTGCGAATACGAAAAACCGTATCGTCGATTTTCTTCCGGTCGAATCCCCGGCCACCGCGATCAACCTGTTTGAAGCCGGGCAAGCCGACGTGATTTGGGACAAGAGCCTCGTCCCCACCGAACTGTTGGACGCGCTCAGCACCCGGCCCAGCTTTCACAAGTTCGATTATCTCGGCAGTTATTTCGTGCGCTTCAATACCACGAAAAAACCGCTCGACGATCCCCGCGTGCGAAAGGCGTTGGCACTGGCCGTCGACAAGGCAAGGATTGTCGAGAAATACACCAAGGGCGGCGAGCGCCTGGCCAAGCACTTCGTCCCGCCCGGCACCGGCAACTACACTTCCCCGGAGGGGCCGTCGCACGACGTCCGCTTGGCCAAGCAACTACTGGCCGAGGCGGGCTATCCGGACGGCCAAGGCTTCCCCACCGATTTTGAATACCTGTTCAATTCCAGCGAACTGAACCGCAACATCGCCGTCGAGTTGCAACGGATGTGGAAGGAGACCCTTGGCATCCAAATCAAGTTGCGACAGGC
>CAJXAU010000123.1 GCA_913050205.1 uncultured Verrucomicrobiota bacterium | reverse complement strand
CCGGGGCAGATAGTTACTGTGGTCGTACAGTTGCAGCATCTGGATGCGGCCGAGGTTTCGGCGGCTGCTTCTTCTCTTTTATCAAATGCAGGTTCTATTGCGCCGATGACCCAAGGCAAAGGGTTAATTATCACGGATCGTTTAGAGAGCATAAAGCGAGTTCAGGATTTATTATCCGAGATTGATGTTGGGGCCGATGCTGAGCGAGTCATGAAAACTCATTTACTTAAACATTCCTCGGGTTTGGTCGTGGCAGAGTTGATCAATAAGACATTTGGCAAAGCATCTGCACCCAAGCGCTTAAAATATAATGATAAAACTAAGCGGTACGATTCGTTTGATCCTGAACCGTCAACGTATGTAACGGCAGTATATGATGAGGCGTCACGAACTATGGTGTTGTTTGGCCCAACTGAACAGGTTGATTTGGCAAGCGATTTACTTTTGCAGTTTGAAGTAGGTGACGGCAGGGCTGGTGAGGTAAAGATTTTCCAACCCAGCAAGGTGGATGCCGATGATCTTGCGGACATGATTCGCGATGGAGTTGAGGGTGTTGCCGGAAATAAAGAACCTTCAGAGACGGCAAAGCTGAAGGCTAAGATTATTGTTGATAAAAAATTTAACCGCGTCATCGCCACGGCGCCGGTTTCTGGCCAACTTGAATTAATCGAGAATTTTGTTTTGCAGGTTGACGGGACTACTGCTGTTGGGGGGGCACGCACAACGGGTACATCAATCAATGTTACGAGTGTGTATCGCATCAAATCACTCGATTTGGAAGCTGTGCGCAAGGCAGTGGAAAACGCGACGTCGGAAACTTTCCCTTCTGGAGACACAAAGCCGCGTCTGGCGATTACGGCGGACACGGCGACCCGCAGCCTGATTGTGACAGGTTCACCGGGCGATGTGCAGACCGCGGAGACTATCATCCGTCAGCTTGAAGAGGGGTTGAGTGAGCCGCTGTCAGAACCCCGCACAACGGCGATGCTGCCGCTGTCCAATTACAGGGTGGATCGTATCTTTCGGAATATCGAGGCGCTAGTGAATGAGCGGATGAATGAGGTTCCGTACAAGGAGCAACCCAAGCCAAGGTTGATTCAGGATCAAGACAACAACCGGGTGATTGTGACTGCGAACGCGGCACAGCATGAAGTGGTGGCGCAGGTGGTGAAATCACTGGACGTGCTTCCGGCCACACCGGAGCGCACGATGCGTTTTGTGGATTTGGACGGAGCGGATGCCCGCAAGGTCAAGCCGCTGCTGGATCGCCTTTTTGAGAATGACAAGCCAAGCGAAGGCCCGGCCCCGCAGGTTGTTGAAGACACAGGAGGGAAGCGCTTTATTGTACTTTCAACCAAGGCGCAGCATGAGCGAATCCTGACGTTCCTCGAAGAGTACCGGGCCAGTAGTGGCTTGGTGGTGGAGCGTGAAATTCGTTCCATCAGCCTGCCGCGTCGGGAGCCGGGGAAGTTCCACGAGATGGTCAGGTCGATTCAACAATTGATCGATCAACGGATGCAGGAGGCCAAGTTTTCCCGTATGCCGCGGCCACTCATCCTGCCAGATGAACCGGGGAGCCGATTGGTCCTGACGGCAACGGAGGAACAGTTTGCGGTGATTGATCAGGTCGTGGCCACGGTGACGGCGACCCCTACGCCGACCAAGCGTGAGATGCGCGTTGTGCGATTGAAAGATCGCAACGGCCAGGAATTGGCTGACTTGGCCAAGCGATTGTTCGACAACCAAGTTTCGCCTGATGGATCGCATCCACAGATTTTTGCCGACAAGGACGGCACGCGCTTGGTTGTCGTGGGGACGGAGGCGGAGTTCAAACAGGTTGAGGATTTTGCCCGCGACTTCAACGAAGGCCGGGAAGATCTCGGGCCGCACCAGTTTAAGTTCGTCGATGTGCCGCTTGGCCAAGCGGACGAGGTGGTGAAATCGGTCGGCAAGCTGTATCAAGACCAGTTGCGTGACAACCCGGAAAGGAAAGCAAATGCGGCTACAATTCTTGCGGATGCAGAGAATGACCGGGTGATAATCAGTGGCCCACAGAAAGAGGTGGGCCGCGTGGAGGGGTTGGTTCGGATGCTCGGCTCCACCAAGGGCGATGTCGGGGGCCAAAAGGTGACTCAGGTTGTTCGGTTGAACTCCGCCAACGCAAATAACATGTCCGGGTTGATTGAGAAGAGTTTCAATACCGGCCCCAATCGGGGGAAGGTGAATCTGCTCGTGGACGAGACCAGCAATAGCCTGATTTTGAGCGGCGCAGAAAAGTCGGTGGCAGCTGCGGAGGCGGTGATTCGCCAGCTAGACTCGAATAACCGGCAGCAGCCGCTGGAGTTGCGAATCCTGGAATTGCGCGCGGGAGAGGCCGACAAGGTGGGGCCGTTGGTTGAGGAATTATTCATTGCATTAATGAAAGATCGGCATGGTGAGAACTATAAGCCGCGCAGCACGATTACGGTCGATGATAACGCCAATCGAATTATTATTACCGGGAACAAGGATGAAATCGATGAGATCGATCGGTTGGTGAAGCAGTTGGACTCCACCACTCGCCAGTCTGCGGGTAACCGGATTTTTAAAATCAAGGCGGCGGAAGCCAAGACGATCGCGGATATTATCAACAAGACCTTCGTGACGAAGGATTATCGTGGGCGGGAGCAGAGGCGCGTCAGCATCGCGGCGGATGAAACCAGCAACCTGCTGATTGTTGCGGGAAAGCCGGAGGACCTGCAGGCGGTTGGCATGATTGTGGAACAGTTGGACGTGGGGAACCCGAACGTGGCCAAGGAGATTAAGGTGATTGAGTTGCCGGATGATGAGGGCGAGGAACTGGCACAACTCGCATCTCGGGTTTGGGGGGCACAGATGCGCGGTGTCGAGGGGGTAAACAATGTGAGCTTCAATCACGAACCCAGTGGCAAGCGGATCATCATCGTGTCGCCGGCAGAGATGATGCAACAAGCTGAGGCGGTGGTAACCGGCTTGCTGGTGGCGCCGGAGGCGTCGAGCCGGGCTGTAGCCGTTGTCGATCTGATCGAGGGCAGCGCCGCAACCCTAGTTCCGGTCCTGACCAGTGCCTACCAAGCCAAGGTAGAGGGATTGCCCGGTTCCCCGGCGACGATCCTCCCCGGGGCAACTGACAAGCAGGTCGTGGTGATGGGAACCTCGGATCAAATCGCAGAAATTCGGAAATTGATCTCCGAGCTCGGGGCACCGCCAAGCGCGCCAAAAGATCGCATTTCGCGAGTCATCAAACTGGGCGACACTACTGAGGTTGAGCGGTTGCAACCGTTGGTTGAACAGGTTTATCTGGATCGCTTCAAGGGGAGCGCCGAATTTCCGGCAGATGCACAGATCATCGCCGACCCCGCTGCCACGTCTCTGGTGGTTAGCGGCCGAAGCGAGCACGTGAAGGCGATTGAGGAAATAGTTTCTGAGTTGCGTTTGAATACCAAACAGCCCCGTCCTCGCATCACACGGATTTACGACCTGAAAAACGCTCAGGCCACCACGTTGGCGACGACGGTTACCCAGCTTTACTCGGAAAAACTAAAGGATCAACCGGGTGCCAACCCGAACCAGGTTTTAGTGTTGCCGGATGCGACATCAAACCGGTTGATCGTCATGGCACCGGATGATGAGTTCGACACGCTGGAGGAACTAATCCAGCAAGTGGATCAAGTCAGCCAACAGACTGCCGGCACGCGCATTTTCAAGTTGCAGGCAAATGACCCGGCTCAGGTGGCCACGATTCTTTCCAGCGCGATCTCCGGGATCAGCGCCGTGCCGGATCCGAAGAGCAACACGCTTGTGGTGTCTGGTGAACCAGAGGATTTGCAGGCGGCCTCGGTCATCATAGAACAGTTGGACAACCTGACCGACAAGCCGGATCGGGCTGTTCAAGTTTTTACCCTGATGAATTCACCGGCGGACACTGCGGCTGTTCAAGCCAAGGAGGTTTATCTGGATCAAATGAAGGGGAATACGGAATTGGGGGATGCGGATGCGATGATCATGGCAGATGCCGGTGGTAATCGGTTAATCGTCACGGCAAACATTCGACAATTGCCGTTGATCAAAGAGGTCATCACCACGCTGGACGAGGAGATTGCCAGCGAAGATCGTGAGATGAAGGTTTACAGTCTGAAGAATGGCTCAGCGACCTCGGTGATGAGCGTCATTGCCAATGTGTTGGCGACGGAGTTGGAGCGATCCGACGCGGCATTGAAGTTAACCGTGACAGCTTCCGCCGACGATCGGTCGTTGGTCGTGTCCGGCCAAGCGCAGGACTTGGCCAAGGTGGCCGAATTGGTATCAACGCTAGATGCCCCGACGTTCACGGGTGAAGTAGAGGTGCGGTCCTATCGTTTGCCCGAGGGGGACACCGGCGATCTGGCTGGTGCATTGAACAACATATTCGAAAAACCAAGCGGCTTGGCTGGTGGCGGGATTCAGCCAAGGTTTGAGGCGGATGAGGATACGCGGCATTTGTTGGTGGCGGCCACGGCGGATCAGTTTGAGCGTATCGAGAAGTTGATCGAAGATTTCCAGTCAGCAGCCGAGGTGACGCACGGCATCAAGACTTTCCGCTTGGCCAAGGGCAAGTCCGAAGAGATTGCCAAGGTTCTTCGGGATATGCTGGGTGCCGAGGATACGTCGTCGAGCAGCAGTAGTTATCGGAGCAGCAGTTATTACCGGTCGCGTTATAGTCGGAGTTCATCCTCACAACCAGCCAAGGCCAAGGTCACATCCGCCACGGCGATTAATGCTGTCATCGTGCAGGGGACACCGTCTCAATTGGCCACGGCGGAGGAGTTGGTCGCGACACTCGAAAAGATGGATCGGCCGGAAGCCTCGGTCATGGAGGTGGTTCATCTTGAGAAAGCAGAGGCTGCCTCGGTGGCGGACGCCGTCAACCGTGCACTACAGGGAGGGGAACGGGCGTATCGCAGTTCTTCCTCCCGTAGCCGCAGTAGTTACTATAGTCGGAGCAGCAGCAGTTCGAGCGACAACAAACCCGAGGTGACGGTGACACCGGAGGTGAACTCCAACAGCCTCGTGATCGTCGGGCCGGTGGAGAAGGTTAAATCTGTAACCGAGTTGGTGCGTCAACTGGATGTCAAGGGAGAGACAGAGGGCGGCGTGGATATCCGGATTTATAAGTTGGAAAACGGTGAGGTTAAGTCGGTTGGCCAAACGCTTGAGGACATGATTGAACGGGTGCTCAACCTCATGCCGGGCTCGGAGACGGATCGGTCGCGCCGGCGGTTTTCCGTCCGTGTTTGGGGGCATGAGGAAACCAAGACGCTGTTCGTGCTAGTGCCACCTCGTCAGTTTGCTTTGGTTGAAAGACTGTTGCCGATGCTGGATCAAAAATCGGAAGAAGCCTTGCAGCAGGGGGAGTTAAAATTCTATCCGGTTCAACACGCATCCGCATCGCGCCTGGCCAGCGTGGTGGAGGATATCGTGGACCGAATGGCCATGTTGACACCGGGTACACCTGAGGAACGGCGCGCCCGCCAGTTCTCAGTGCGATTTTGGTCCCACACAGACAGCAACACTATCCTGGCTGTGGTGCCTCCTGCCCTCGAAAAAGTGACCGAGAATTTGATTACGATGCTCGACACATCGAGCGAGGTGCAGGAGCGACTGGGAGAGGTCCAAATGTATACACTAAAGTTTGGTGAAGCAGAGGACGTTAGCGACATGCTGGAGGATATGGTGGAGCGGTTGCTTGGTCTTAATCCCAAACCTGGTTTGAGCAGCAGCCAGATGCAGCGCCTAGTAAAGGTT
>CAJXAU010000122.1 GCA_913050205.1 uncultured Verrucomicrobiota bacterium | reverse complement strand
TGCTATCCGTCCCGATCGGGCTGATCCTCGGCCTAGGCATTCTCTATTGGAGAAGTATAAACCCAGCGATGATCCGCGTTTTAAAAAAACGACTCATCAACTTCTGTTTAATAAGGAAGCGGTACCCTACCAAAAGCCGTTTGCGGGATCGGGCTTGCGGCCGGCCCAGTTGTGAAGGTCGGACGGGAAGACGAAAATCGCGGCGTGGCCGTCTCCAAACAATGTGTTCAACCCCCGAACCCCGAGTTTATGCCACTGGGTTTTTTGTGACTTCTCGGCACGATTGCCGTGCCATGGCCAGTCGGCCTGAATCAACTTGGTGGTGGGCGAGCGGGAAAGGTCGGACTCGGTAAGCGGTTTTTGCCCCGGCGCAGCAGTGACGTGCTGCACGCCAAACCCGTCCCATGACCATTGCACGAGGTAGCTCGTTCCGTAATAGTTGAAGCAGGTTTTCTCCGCGGCCGGCTTGGTATTGGGAAAGTGCTCAGGGTGCAGCACGTCGCCGGCATCGCTTGGGCAACGATACACATCGGCGGTTGAGGTGTACTTATTCAACGGCCGCTTATCGAAGTCGGCGATCGCCTTGTTGTTGCTCTGGTAGCCGGGGCCAAGGCCCAGTTTCCCACCGCAGGTGGACCAGGTTGGGTGCACGGGAAACATCTCGTAATCGTCCACGTAAAGCATGAAGGCGATGCCAATCTGCTTGTGGTTGTTGAGGCAGGCGGTGGAACGCCCCTTCTCCTTGGCACGGGCCAACGCCGGCAGTAGCAGGCCGGCCAGAATCGCGATGATCGCGATGACCACCAGCAGCTCGATCAACGTGAAGCCAAGCGCTTGGCCAAGCGATCGCCTCGGGCGAGTCATTTTCATGGGCAGGATTTTAATTCCTGCAATTTAGGATTGCAACCGACAACGAAACTCCACGCTTGGCCAAGCGTTAGTAGTAACGGGTGTGCTTGGGCTTGGGGCCGGTGGGGGGCTTGACGCCGTGGGAAAGCATGACCTTGGTGATCGCCTCCACGGTCCGGAAGCATGGCTTGAAGTTTCCGGGGCGATAGCCTTCGGCAATCAACAGTGGAGTGCGCTTGTTACGATTGGGTTTATTCCAAACCTTGATATCGTGCCCAACGCTGTCGAGGTAATGCACCACAGCTGGAATGTTCTTGTAGGCGGCGCCGTGCATGGCGGTCTCTCCGTTTTTGTCGACAGTATCGACCCGGGCCCCGAGTGAGACGAGGTACCGAACAGTTGCAAGGCACTCGGCCTCGTTGCCAGCCTCCTCCTCGGGCGCTTGGCTTCCGATTCCGGCGGCAACCATCAACGGCGTGGTACCATCGTTGTTGGGCAGGAGCGGGTCCGCCCCCAACTCCACAAGCAGTTTTATGTAGTCGAGATCCGCACGGTCGGCAGCCATGAAAAGCGCGGTGGCCCCGACCTCGGACACCCGGGCCCCGCCGGCCTTTCGGCCGCGCTCGAGTTGGAAGTTCACCTTCGCACCACACTGAACCAATTCGCGGGCAAACTGAAGGCTGTTGCGACGACCCGAGCCCTGCGGGGCGGGATCACCGGCCGCGCCCTCGCCGATGTCCGGCCGCCGAATCCACGCCAAAGCATGCAGGACGGAAAACCCGGTGCGGGCGTCGTGGGGATTGGCCCCGGCATCGAGCAGCGACACCGCGAGGTCGTAATGCCCGTTTTCCACCGCCAACAAAAGCGGCCCGGTGCCGCGCCGGGGATAATCCTGTCCATTACTTGACGGCCGCATCGCCCCGTTGACATCGGCGCCCTTGGAGAGCAGGTATTTCACGACCTCCAATCGCCCTTCGCGAACGGCGAAATAAAACGCGGTAAACCCGGAGCGTTCCAGTGGCAGATTGAAATCCGCACCGGCCTCAACCAACGCGCGAACGACTGCCAAGTGCCCCTCAGCCGCAGCCCACATCACGGCGGTCTGGCCGTTACGCTCTCTGGCATCGACCTCCGCCCCGGCGCGAAGCAACACCTCCACCGCTTCCGGCCGACCGGTTCGCGCAGCAGTCATGAGCGCGGTCTCGCCCCCGTTGATCGATGCATTGGGATCGGCTCCGTGCCGGAGCAACGCCTCGATGAAAACCGCATTTCCGTTGAGGCACGCAAGGTGCAACGGCGTGATACCGTACCGGTTTTTTGCGGAGGCGCTGGCCCCTTTCTTCAGCAGCCTGCCCCCCAACGCGGCATCGTCGTGATAAACCGCCCAGTGCAGTGCAGTCATGCCGTCCACCTGCTCAGCGTTGACGTCTGCCCCGTTTTTGAAAAGACGCTTAATGAGAGCGGTGTCCTGCGCCTCGGCAGCATCGGGAAGGCTTGGTTCGCCGGCCAAGCCCATCACCGTGACGGACAGGCTGAAAAGCAGGGTGCCCAGCAAGCGCTTCATGGCTTCGAGTGATTAAATGGCCAGCGTATCGAACAAGCCGTCGATCTTGCCGGTGCTGTCGCCAAACTTGTCGAGCTTCACGCCCGCCTTGTCGAGCAGCGTGAGATGGAGGTTGGCCAACGGCGTGGGGTTGTCGTAGCGGATGTGGCGGTTGCCTCTCATTCCGCCTGCCGCGCCACCGGCGAGGATGATCGGAAGGTTTGTATGGTCGTGCACGTTTGGATTGCCGATGCCGCTGCCGTACAGGATCAGCATGTTGTCCAGCAACGAGCCGTCGCCCTCCGGTGTGTCCTTGAGTTTCCCGAGATACTCGGCGAACAGCGAAACATGGAAGGCGTTAATCTTCGACATCAGCGCGATCTTCTCCGGGTTGTCGCCGTGATGCGAAAGCGGATGGTGCGGGTTCGGCACGCCGATCTCCGGATAGGATCGGTTGCTCGTCTCGCGTGCAATCTGAAACGTCACAATGCGCGTGATGTCGGCCTGGTACGCGAGTAACTGCAGGTCGAACATCAGCCGGGCATGATCCGCGTAAGCGGCCGGCACACCCAGTGGTCGATCAAGATCCGGCAACTTGTTGTCCCGTGCCTCGACCTCGGCCTGTTCGATGCGGCGCTCGACCTCTCGAATGGAATCCATGTATCCCGAGACACGCTCGCGGTCCGCCGCGCCGAGGCCGCTCTGCAGCCGCTTCATCTCAGCGGTGATTGAGTCCAACAGGCTGGCGCGTTTTTGCAGGGCAGCGCGCCGCTCGGCGGAGGTGCCGCCATCGCCAAATAGATTTTCAAAAACGATCCTCGGATGCGCCTCTGCCGGCAACGGCGTGGTGGGCGACGACCACGAAAGGTTGTTGTGGTACACGCAAGCGTAGCCGTTGTCGCACTGGCCAACCGTCTGCAACAGGTCCATCGCCAGCTCCAGCGACGGAAGGCGTGTCTTCTGCCCAATCTGCTTGGCCGCCACCTGATCCGCCGTAGTACCGAGGTAATAGTCCGTGCTCTCCGTCACCTTGGCCTTGGCCGCGCTGAGGAAGGAGGAATTGGACGTCGCATGCGAACCGGGGTACGCCGGGCGCAGCTCCATGTTGGTGAACACCGAGAGCTTGTCCTTCACCGGGGCCAGCGAGTCGAGAATCGGCGAGAGCTTGTCGAGGGTACGCTCGCTGCGCGGTGTCCAGCGCGACTGGTCGCAGCCCATCGGCATGAACACGTAGCCCAGCCGCTGCAACCGGTGCAACGGCGTCTTGGTTGCCGCGGTCGCTGCGGGGATCATTGCGTCCAGTAGTGGCAACGCGAACGAGGCGCCCACACCCTTCAGCAGGGTTCGACGTGAGATCGATTTTTTGGTGATGAAATTCATGGCTGCCTGACGCTGGGTTTCATCCGAAACGGAACGCTCTTTGTAATCCCCAAAACGATGGAGGACAATCTAAAATCGGCTGCCCGCGCCTCGGCCACAATCTGCCGGATCGCCGGTGCGTCATTCGACTCCACCCCACGGCCAAGCGCAAAAGTCATCAGCTTTTCCGCCAATGTGCCAACGAACAACTCCGGGCGTTTCAACAACCCTTGCTCCAGCTCTGCCACGCCGTCGAATGTCGCGCCGTCCGGCAGACCGCCGGAGGCATCAACCCTCGCGCCGTGTTCGAACTCCCGCCAGCGGCCGATCGCGTCAAAGTTTTCCAGCGCAAAACCAACTGGATCCATCCGGTCATGACAACTGGCGCAGGCGGCATTTTCCCGGTGCTTGGCCAAGCGCTGGCGCATCGGCAGGTCGGCCTCGACCCTGTTATCCTCCAGCGTCGGCACATCAGGTGGCGCGGGCTCGGGTGGCGTGCCCAAAAAATTCTCCAGCACCCAGTGACCACGAATGACCGGCGACGTGCGCGTGGCGTACGAGGTCACGGAGAGGATACTGCCGTGCCGCAGCAGCCCACCGCGCTGATCCTCCGGCTTCAAAGCCACTCGCCGGAAGCGCGACCCGTACACGTGCGGGATCTCGTAGTGCTTGGCCAAGCGCTCGTTCAAAAACGTGTAATCGGTTTTCAGCAACTCCAGTGCACTCCGGTCCTCCCGCAGGACACTTTCGAAAAACAGCTCCGTCTCCCGGCGAAACGCCCGGCGCAGGTTTTCGTCAAAATCCGGAAACAACCGCAGGTCCGGTGTGATGGCGGCGAGGTTGCGCAGGTGCAACCATTGGCTCGCGAAGTTGTTGACCAGACTGCCGGACCGCGGGTCGGCCAACATCCGGTGCACCTGTTTTTCCAACACGCCCGACTGGCTCAACTGCCCGGCGATCGCGAGGTCCAGCAACGTCTCGTCGGGCAGACTGCTCCAGAGAAAAAACGAAAGTCGACTGGCCAACTCAACATCGCTCAAGGGTTGCGCAGCGCCTGCCGCATCCGCCGCCGGTTTTTCGATTCGAAAAATAAACGAAGGATTCACGAGGATTGCCTCCAACGCGGCGGCAATGCCGGCCTCGAATCCGCCCGCCGCTTTTGCTTTGCGGAAAAACGCCATCGCAGACGCCCGGTCGCTCTGCGTCACCTCGCGGCGATAGGCCAGTTTCATCAACCGGTTCAGGATTTGCGCAGCGGCGGCTTCCGCTTTTTTGGGATCGCTTGGCCTGACGGAAAAAATCTTTTTTCGACTCGGCGACTGCCCCGCCTCACCCTCGTCAAACGGGCCGGTGATCGTCACTTGAAAAACCGCCGGCGACTGGCGCGGGTGCCGGAATACGTTGAATCTCGCCTCAGTCGGTTGCCGCTTGTTTTCCAGCAGCGATACCGACCGCGCCGGAAACGTCACACCGACCTTGCGCGGTCCGGCCTCGACGCGCGTCCGCAGCACAAGGTGCTTGTCCACATCGTCATGGTTGCCCCTATTTGGACGCTTGATGGAGAACTGCTTGAGCCGCGCCCGATCCAGCAGCAGGTCCATCTTATGCGTCCCGCGCAATCCCTCGACGTGTTCGTTGCGGTCGCGGGCCAGGCGCACGCGAATCTCGTACTCGCCATCGCGCGGAAATGTGTACGGCAACAGCACCCCGCCACGCGTGCCCACTGGCAGGCCTTCAATATGTTTCTCCTGCGTGAAATCTGCCGGCAACCGAAACGTGAATCCATCCGGGCGGTTCAGCGGCGTGCCCACCGCAAGGCGACTGATTTTTTGCGCGGCGATCAGGTATCGGTCGAGCAGGCTCGGCGAGAGCGAGTCAACGGTGATGTTGTCAAAGCCGTGGCTCTCCTCGTCCTTGGGCAGCAGGCGGGTGGCATCGATCTGCACGCCCAGCAAATCGCGGATGGCGTTTTGATATTCCGTGCGGGTCAACCGACGAAACGCCGGTAGGCGTCCCGGTTTCGGCTCGCGCTTGGCCAAGCGGTCGAGCGGCTTGG
>CAJXAU010000121.1 GCA_913050205.1 uncultured Verrucomicrobiota bacterium | reverse complement strand
GCGATGTTCCCCATTTTAATCTCCCGTATGTATGGAGGCAGCCCAGTAATCGCAACGCAGGTGGCCATCGCCACTACACTGATTAGCCTAGCTACAATTCCACTATGGCTTCATTTGGGTGCAGCATTCTTGGGTCTGCAGTTCTCAGACAGCACCAGCTTTCCGCTATAATGATTCAACCTTGAAGTTGGCCCTTCAATTGAAGTAAATCGGGGGCATGCGAGTTCTTCTCATATCACTCATAACGGTAATTCTGTCCGAATGCACTCTAAAGGCTGATGAGTCATTAAAGGTCATGACTTTTAATCTTCGGTACGCCAGCAACAGCAAACCAAATGCCTGGCCAGATCGCTTGCCTGTCATGGCTGAAGTAATTGATAAAACAAATCCTGACATTATTGGCACACAGGAGGGAAAATTTTATCAACTCAAAGAATTGAATAAAGAAATCCCAAATTACACTTGGTTTGGTACGGGCCGTGACGGAGGCAGTCGCGGAGAGTTCATGGCAATTTTTTACAAACCTAACCGTTTTGAGATTCTTGAATATGACCACTTTTGGCTTTCAGACACTCCCAACGTTATTGGCTCTACAACATGGGGTCATAGCAATCGCAGGATGGTAACATGGATTCGTTTTCTTGATAAAAAAACTAAGCGCGAATTTTATTTTTGGAATACTCATTTTGATCACCGTGTTCAGCCTGCTCGCGAAAAGGCAGCTTCCTTGGTGAATAAAAAGGTCGCAGAATTAAAAACAGAATTGCCCATAATATTGGTGGGCGATTTTAACGCCTCCGCAAAGATGAACAAAACTTACGACATTCTTGTTGATGACGGCGGGTTCGAGGACACGATTGTTACGGCAAAAGAATCCATCAATGCGGATTGGAATACTATTAACGGATTCAGAGAGACAAGAAAGGGCAGTAGGCGTATAGACTGGGTTCTATCCAAAGGAGGAGTCAAAACGTTGGAGGCGGAAGTTGTCCTGTTCGACAACAGCAAACAATATCCCAGCGACCACCAACCAGTGTCTGCTACAATCGTTCTGGAAAAATGAGATTTTCTATTCTTCGACAAACTCGACGTTGATGCCGTGCTTGTCGAGGATGCTGCCCTCGGCTTCCGCAAGGCGAACCATCGCAATGAGGTAGTCGGCCTTGGCTCGAATCTCGGAGTAGCGGCGTGACGTCAAATCTCGCTCGGCTCGCAAGACCACGAAGTCAGTGCTCGCCCCCTCGTCGCGGAGGGTGCGTTCGTTTTTGACAGCCAACTCGCCGCTGACCCGGGCCAAGCGGGTGGCCTCGATTCGTTCGAAGCTGCTTTCGGCAGAACGAATAAGTGAGTCAATATCGATCATGATCGACTGCTCAAGACGCTTGTGTTGCAACAGTGCCACTTCCTTCTGCGCCTGCGCGGTCTTGTAATTGGCCCGGGCGGAGCGGTTCGGGATCGGGATGTTCAATTGGAGGCCGACTGAGTAGTTCGGGTAATCGCCCCGGCGGATGTCACGGAATGTCGGATTGAATGCAGCTGCTCGACTGACGAATGGTTTGGAGAGGAATCGATTACTGTTCGGATCCGCCGGGTTGTAGTTGGGATTGACAACCCGCCTTGGATACGCCTTGCCATCGTACATGTGCATGATGTCTGCGCTGTCACTTCCGGAGAGGCCGTAACTGGCGATCAAATCGAGTTGGGGATAGAGTTGGTTTTTGTTGTATTTAAGTCGGATGTCGGCGCGTTCCAGAGCGATGGTGCTTTTTAAAATGTCTGGGCGGTTGTTTAGCGCCTTGTCCCAGCTATCGGTTCGGCTGAAAACGGTCTGAATAGGATTCAACTCGCCGACCGGGGAGAATTCGTTTTCTACCACCGAGGCGAAGTCATCCGACATGAGGCTTTTCAGCGTATTGACCTGGGTGGTGTAGGAATTTCGAACAGAGATTAGTGAAGCCTGCCTCGAGTACACCTCGGCCTCGAGTTGGGGCAACCGGGTCTTGGCCTCGGTACCAACGTCAGTCTTGATCTTCATGATACGCAGATCCTCCTGCGCGTTCTTAAGGCTGTTCTCCGCGATGATGAGATTCTGACTATCGGCAATCAGGTTGTAAAACGCCCGCTCGACCGAGCCGACGGTTCGGATAATCTGATCTTTTACGTCCAAGCCGGAGGATTCCACCTGCTGTTTTGCGAGCTTGATGTTCATCCGGGTGCTGCTTCCGGCCCACGCCCCACGCAATAATGGCTGTGTCAGGCGCACACTAAACCCTGCGCCATAACTGCCAAACGGCTCATCGTTTGAGCTGACACCGACTGTTTCTGAGCCACTGAAGCCAAGCGAGTATCGGGTGTCGGTTGGGAGCAGTCCGTTTAGTCCGTAATTGTGCCGGAACGAATCCGTTTCACTGGTTGGGATGGTGAACTCCAGAGGGTTTTCGCGGCCTTTGCTGATCCGGTGGCCGTCCGAGAAACCCGTGCTAAACCGTGGGTCGTAGGCGCTGTAGGCTCCGTCCAGACTGAGCGTGGAGAGGCGGGGCTGATAGTTGGTGATGCGGAGGTTGAGATTGTTCTCGAGCGCAACTTTGATGCACTGCTCGAGGGTGATCGGGCCATTGGGAATCCCGGCAGCGCTTGGGCGAGTCAACGGAAGGCCCAGTAAAAGTGCCAAAACAATATGCTTCAAAGACATGCGGCGGGGAGTGTGCGACATCTTTTTGGGTACGTCAATCAGTGGAAAGTAACGGTTTTGCATCACAAAACCCGGAGGAGTCCGGTTGGGGTAATACGGCGGAGCCTCGGTCAGGGTTTCACGATTCGATAGAAAAAACCTTGGCCAAGCGGCGCGGTTTTGTCGATGAACGAGTTGATCGGTGGGGTGGCAGCAACCGGCCCGGAGACCGTTTCAAACGCTTGGCCAAGCGCAGGCGTGCGCTGGACGAGATACGTTTTGCCGGGAACACTGCTCCACTTCAGCTCCGGGCCAAGCGGCGTCCGGCGCACGTTTGGTTGGAGGAGAAAAACGGAGTTGGGGTCGTTGGGGTCGGTGCCGGCGGCCAGCTCGTCCGCATCGGTGGCTCCGTCCTTGTCGGTGTCGGTATTGAGCGCCGTGTCGGTTGTGGTCAGGTCTCCGTACAGGGCCAGTTCGTTGACGTCGACAAGGCCGTCGCCGTCCACGTCGTCTGTGTCCAGCTTCAGTTCGACGAGATCGACCTTGTGGGCGTCGGTGTTCATGTGGTGCATGATCATCACGGCCGGCCGCACCTTTTTGCGCTTGGCCAAGCGGCGGTCGACCGCGACGCGCAATGGCTGGTTGGCGTCGTACATCACAGTACCATCGATGCCCAAAGCCGTATGCACCACCGGCTCAGTAACGTCGTAGCGGATCATCGAGGTTCGGTCGATTTCCGGGTAGCCATACTGCTCAGCACCCAGCGACAGCATCCGAAAATCGAAATCGGTTTTGTCCTCAGTCAGCCCGAGCATCTTCGCCGGGACGGGCAGCACCATTACACTGTTGTTAAACGGTACCGTGTCGAAGCGGCTTGGTGGGAAGACGTTGAGAAAACCGGCATCGGCGATGCCGCGCTCGTCGCGGGGCACCCGGATGAGGATGGAGAGAAACACGTCATCCACGTAAGCCGACTTGGTGAGATCGTCCTTGAGCAGTCCGCCGTTGCTGCAACTGGCCAGCTCGTGATCCATCCAGCCATTGAAATCCGTGTCGATCTGTAGGTGCGGGTCGTAGATGAACGAGTGCGGGTTGGTCCAGTTGCCGGCGTTGGCAATGGCGAAGTAGAGTGTTGTCCGCTCCACGGAGCCGACCTGTGGATAGTCTGATGCGACTCCCAGCACGAGAACATCACCGGCGAGGTCCGCAGGATCGCTCAACTCGTTGTTCCGCGGGCTGATGGCCGCCAACTCGAACACCGAAACCAACGGCTTTGGATGAGCCGAGTGTCCGCGCAGCGGCAGGGTGAACGTGACGGTGTCCTCCTCCGGCAGCCCGAGTTTGGAGGCGGTGACCTTCTTTTTCGAGGCGGCTCGAACGAGCGCGTGATACGGCACCCGCAGCGTGCGATCATCCCCATCGAGGCGAATTTTCCCGCTGACTTCGTAAATCCAGCTCCGGTCGCGACCGTTGATTTTTTCCGGTGTGAGCGGGTCGCCGCTGCGGTCAAACTTTCGCGGATCCGCCTTGAACGTCACCGGAACCAAGCGATGGGTGTTAGCCGCAACTTGAATGAGCCGATCCTCCGGCAGCTCGATGGTGAAGCCCGGCTCGGTCACCGTCTCCTCGACGGACAACTCGAAGGCCACTGCGGTTTGGCCGTGGTTGGTCACGCGGATTTGGCGGGTACTCTCCCACGGAACCGACAACGCCAGATTGCCGAGGGATAGCGTTGTGAGTCCGCCTGAGTTTTCCGCTGCACCAGTGACGGTGGTCTCCACAGCCTGCGCGATGTCAAGAAACCCGGCGCCGGCCAGCGACTCCGGGTACGCCGCGCCGTTTGGGTGCTGAATCGGGTTGGCGGTGTTGAGCAGCAGCGCCTTGATTTGGGTGGCATCCCAGTTCGGATGCGCCTGAATTGCCAGCGCCGCCGCGCCGGCGACGTGGGGGGTTGCCAGTGAGCTGCCGTTAAACCATGCGCCTTCGGATCCGGTGCCCATCTTGGCTGACTGAATCAGTTCGCCCGGCGCAACGATCTCTGGTTTCAGCAGACTGTGCGGTGAGGATGGGCCGCGTGCACTGTGTGCGGCGATCCGCTGTACCTTGCCGTCCAGCTTGGTTGAGCCGACACTGATGACGGAGCGCTCCACTCCGGGGGCGGAGACGAGATAAAAGTTGTCGTTATTCGAGTTGCCGGCGGCGGCCACGACCACGCAACCTAGGTTGGTGAGGTTGCGAAACACCTCCGCCTCAATCTCGTTTTTCTCCTCGAGGCCAAGTGTTGAGCCGAGGGACAGGTTGACCACGTCCATTCGGTCGCTGAAATCACCATCCGCATCGGGGTCGGCACACCACTCAAGCGCATCGAGCATGAGCCCGGTGCTGCCCAGTGCGCGGTCACCAAAAATCTTCAGGGCGAACAGTTTCGCTTTCGGCGCCACCCCGGGGCGGAGCCTAAAGTCATCGTAATTCAGCCCAGCGTAATACGGGCCGGCGTACGGCTTACCCTTGGTGGTTACGCCCACTCCACCGACGATCCCGGCAACGTGGGTACCGTGGCCGTAGCCGGAGCGGTCGAGCGGGTCACCGTCCGGCTGGGGTTCATCTTCGACCCCGGTATAGTTTTTGCCGGCAAAATCCCAACCATCGACCTTGGCCGTGGGGAATGAGTCAGGCTCGATCTCACTGGCATCGTTGGCTTTATAGGCGTTTGGAGTGCCGGCCCCGCCGAACATCGCGTGGGTGTAGTCGATGCCGGAATCGATGACCGCGATCCGTATGCCTTCGCCGTCGAAGCCGGTTTTGCGTGTGCCCCAGGCGGTTTTGGCCCCGACCGCCGGGACGCTTTTCTTGGTGAGCAACCGGTAAGCCCTTGGCCGCTCAACCTGCCGCACACCGGGGAGCTTGGCCAAGCCGGGGATCGCTCCCGGGGTGACGCGCACGCGCAGCACATTGGCCAACCGGGTGAAGCGCTTGGTCACGCGGATGCCGCGGTCGCTGAGGCGCTTGGCCAAGCGCTCCTGCTCGTTTTTTAAGCGCTTGGCTTGCCGCCGGGTCGCTTGGCCAAGCGCCGGTTCAACAATCCCGGCTGCCATTTGCTTGAGATAAAATGGAACCAACGCCGGCTCGTTGAGCTGGAGGAGCACGGGTATT
>CAJXAU010000120.1 GCA_913050205.1 uncultured Verrucomicrobiota bacterium | reverse complement strand
ACAAGCCGGTGCAGGAGTATTGGCACGACATGAAATTCTGGTGGCCGCACAACGAAGCCATCATCGCCACGCTGCTCGCCCTTTGCCTGACCGGCGAGGAAAAATACGCCACGATGTTTTGGATGGTGCACATTTGGGCACATGGCCGTTTTGCCGATGAAGAACACGGAGAGTGGTACGGCTACCTGCACCGTGACGGCCGTGTTTCCGTGCCGCTGAAAGGCAATCTTTGGAAGGGGCCTTTTCATCTGCCCCGAATGCAGTTAGTCTGCTGGAAGCTGATTGAGGAATACTACGGCAGCAACGAATCCAATTTCGATGAAAACAAATAGAGACAACAAGGGGTTTACCCTAATCGAGTTACTGGTGGTCATCGCGATCATCGCGATCCTTGCCGGCCTGTTACTGCCGGCGTTGGCCAAGGCGAAATCCAAGGCTGTGGAGATGAAATGCCTGAGCAACGTGAAGCAGATCGGTCTTGCGATGGTGCTTTATGAACAGGACACAAACGAGATCCCAAGGTGTTGGCCGCCATTTGAACCAAAATTTTTGAACGAAAGAGGAGTTTGGCAGAAGAGTCTTTGGTATCGAGTCATTCAACCATACTTGGGCAAGGAAGTTAAAGAATTGGGAAAAGGTGTGTTTATTTGTCCAGGCAGTGTTAAGCGAAAGAAACTTAATGATTGGCGGGACGACTACACCTACGCCATGAATTACGTTTTTCAAGGAGAGTACAAGACTTTCAAGATGTCCCAGGTGAAATCCCCGTCCGGGACGATTCTCGCGGCGGACATCGATGGCTTCAACGCCGCGCTTTATCCTGATGAGAATGACAACGGCTCACCGATGGGAGGTGGCAACGTGCTGTATCGTCACGGCGGAGGGAACGAGAAAAGTTCATTCTACATGTCCGACAGCACATCGCGAAAAGATTTTGGGACAGCGAACTCAAACTACTTCGACGGTCACGCGGAGTTGCTGAAAAAACGTGCCCCGGTTGAGCTGTTTCGCCTCTCGAAAAAGCGCCATTGACGGCGCGTTCCCCAAGCTAGTAACGGCGGCCGGGATTGGGTAGCACCGAGGGGCGGCTTGGCGGGACGCCGGTTCCATAAATCTCCCGCTCCAACTGGGCGCGGCGATTGCCGTAGCGCGAGTTGAGAACGGTGACTTTTTGGTCGTGTTCGGCCTTGGTCAGAGTTCCGGCCTTGAGCTGTTCCGTGTATTCCGCGAGCTGTGCCTGATACGATGCCTCAAGGCGGCGCAGCTCCTTTTTACTGGCGCAGCCGACGAGGCACAGCGTGATGACGGCCAGGGTGATGCACTTCGATACCAAATTCATGCGCGCGTAGAGTTCGCTTGGCCAGACGCATTGTCAAGCGATCAAGCTTGGCCAAGCGTACACGGTGCGAGGATTGCCTCGCTCATGCCGTGAATGATCTTCTTGTCCGCCGGGCAGATCGTGGCTAGCACGCCGCCAAGCGTTGCCCGCGCCTGATCCCAGTCGCCGTGGACGAAGTAGTATGGGCAAAGCCTCACGCGGCCCTGCATCGGCTGCGCTTGGCCAAGCGCAAAGTCGTACCACTCAGCGTCCACCCGGCTTGGCCGGTGGTATCGCTGCAGAATACGGGGTGATTGCTCGAACCCGGCCAGCGCCTCGTCGACCGCCCCCGCCCACTCGTCGCGTGGCAGGTCGCTCCCCAGCCAGACGCCACGCGCCCCCCAGGCCTGTTCGCTGAAACCGGAAATCTTGAGGATTAAATTGCGATCCTTTTGCGAAAGCTCCTTGAGTTGCTCCCAACTTGTGAGGTCGAGCCCTGGGTAGGCCGCGTGCGGTGGCAACGGCGCGGGATCGACCACCCACGTCTGTGGCAGCAACGCCTCGAGCGTGCGCTGGAAGCTTTCGCCCAGCTGTTGTCGCCACGCCTCCGCGAGGTTGCGGTTATGGAACAACGCGAAAGTCATTTTCTCCTCGAGGAACGATTTCGGCGGAGCAGTGAGAGTGAGCGCCTTTGCGGTGGCGCGTTGAAACAGTTCCCCGGCCGCGGGGATGTTGGGCAGGTCAAACAACTCGAAGAACCGGTAAACCGCGTCGCCTTCCGTGAAGCCGGTGAAATCCTGCCCGTGGACGCTCATGCGTTCCGGCGCAATCTGCCCGGCCAGCCACTCCATCTCCGGGCGGTAGGTGGCGGATTCCTCCGACACAATCAGACGCACCTTTTCCGCGTCACCAAAAATCCCCGCGAACCCGTCGAGCATGCCGGTTGAGCCGCCGAGCACTTCGGCTCCGGCTTCGGCGTAGGTTCGGTTGAGCCAGGCGGTCAGCCCGATGCCGCCTGGGACGCTGTCCAGTTCCGTGATCTTTAGGCCGTCCTCGGTCAGCAGGATGTCCGGACGGATCACCCGGGGCAGGTCGGGTCGAAACGCCTTGTGCCGCTGGAGGTCGATAATCGACTGTGGCTTCCCTCGCTCCAGCCACTCGGCAGGCCAAGCCGGCAGTCGCTCTTCGGTGCTCCACCGGTAAATCATGTTCGTCGCCTTATAAAACTTGAGCAGGATACGCCCGAGTTTCTCGAGTTGCTTGATGATCTTTTTGTCCAGCGGTAATGGCCGCGTGGCCACGCGCCATTGGTGTCCAGCAAACAGGCCGTCGGCGGGTAGGCTTTGCTGCACGTGCCGGGCGATTTGCCCCGGATCAGTCTGGGTGTCGTTTCCCATCAGGACGCAGGAACGTGAGCCTCGGCCGGTGGCGGGTCAAGCCCCGGTTGGCGTAGCCAGCACCTGGCCCGAGAGAACCGTCACGGCATGGCCACCAAGCAGCACCCGTTCGCCGGCAAGCTCGCAATTGACCACTCCGCCCCGACGCGAGACTTGATGCCCGGTGAACGTGGTTTTTCCGAGCCGTTCCGCCCAGAACGGCGCAAGGCAACAGTGCGCCGAGCCGGTCACCGGATCCTCATCGATGCCCAGTCCCGGGCAGAAAAAACGGGAGACAAAGTCAGCATCGTTTTGGTCGGAGCCAGCGGTGACGATGACGCCCCGAGTCTCAAGCTTGGCCAAGCGCGGAAGGTTCGGTGCGCACTCGCGAACCGCTGAGGCACTGGGGAGCTGTACAATGAAGTCCATCCGGTTTTGGCCGCACCAGACGATCTCTGAGCCAAGCGCGTTGGCCAAGTCGCCCGGATCGCAGGCCTCGGCCGGTTCCGCCGGGAAATTCATCCGGATGGCATCGCCCGCCCGGCTTGCAGTCAGTCGGCCGCTGCGGGTGTCGAATTCTGCCGACTCGCCCCTGGCCAAGCGATCGGTTTCCCAAAGTGCATGGGCGGCGGCCAGCGTGGCATGACCGCACAAGTCGACTTCGGCCACCGGGGTGAACCACCGCAGGCCAAACGCGCCGGCGCTTGGCCAAGTGAACGCCGTCTCGGACAGGTTCATTTCGGTGGCAACATGCTGCATCCAGTCAGCCGAAGGCGCCGCATCGAGCAGGCAAACCGCGGCCGGATTGCCGCTGAACGGTTCACGGGTGAACGAGTCAATTTGCAAAAATGGAATGGGCGCACTTTCCGACATGGGGCGATCTTCCGGTTGCCGTCCCGTTTGGCAAGCCTTTGCAAACTTGTTTCCATGTGAGACCGGCGGCATGGTCTGCTGCGTTTGATTGGCCATGGGAGACTCCACACATCAGTACGGTAAGCGAGGCGGTAACGGAATCTGGCTGTTGGCGGCAACCGTCGCAGTCGTCGTGTTGCTGGTTTTCATGATGCGCAATGATGCCCCACAGCCGGGGCAGGGTGAGAGCCGTGAGCTGTTGGTCTACTGCGCCGCCGGTGTTAAAAAAGCAGTCGAGGAGATCGCCGGGAAATTTGAACAGGAGGTCGGCGTCAGCGTTGCACTGGAATACGCGAGCAGCGGTGTGTTGGCGAACAAGCTGAAAACGGATCGAGAATCCGGAATCGACCGCGCGGACGTCTACATCCCGGCAGACTATCTTTACACCGAGCGCGCTGCGGCGGATGGCCTCACGGCGGAGTCGATGAAGGTTGCCTCGTGGAAAGTCGTGCTCGCGATGAAGCCTGACATCACAGACCCGCCGGCGAACGTTGATGCCGTGTTGCAGCAAAAGCTCTCGATCGTTCTTTGCGATCCGCTGGCCGGGGTAGGGCGGAAGACCAAGCGAATGCTAGAGAAGTCCGGTCACTGGACGGCGATCGACGAGGCCAAGGCGGCCACCTTTCCCACCGTCACCGAGGCGGCGCTTGCGGTGAAGGAGAATGCCGGCACAGACGGGGCGTTCATTTGGGATTCGGTTGCGCGACAGTTTGGCCTGAAAGTCGTGGAGTTGCCGGAGCTTGAGGCGAGCAAAGCTGAAATCTCCGTGGCGGTCACCGCGACGACGACACGCCCGACACTTGCGCTGCAATTCTCCCGTTATCTGGCGGCACCGACGAAAGGCGGTGAGGTGTTTTCCACGCACAAATATCAGCCGATCGCCGGCGACGCGTGGGCGCTTCAACCGACTCTGCGACTGGACTGCGGCGGGGTGAACCGCGAGGCGGTCGAGAAAACCATCAACGAATTCAAACAGCGTGAGGGCTGCGAGATCGACATCGTTTATGCCGGTTGTGGGACGTTGGTTGGCAAAATGCAGACCGGCGATCAGGGGCTGCCGGACCTGTTCATGACCTGCGACGCGTCGTACCTCGACATGGTGCAGCAAAAAATGGGCAACCCGTTTGGCCCCGACATGCGGCTGTCCAGCACCCGCATTATCATGCTCGTGGCCAAGGGCAATCCGCACGACGTCGAGTCGCTCGAGCACTTGGCCAAGCGCGACCTGCGAGTGGGGACGACCGATCCACAGGCGAGCACGCTTGGCGCGATGAGCCATTACGCCATCCGTGAGACTGGGCTGTACGACACGATCAAGCCCAACATCGTGATGATGGCGGACACCGCCCACACGCTGGTGCAGACGATGGAGGCCGGGCAGCAACTTGATGTCGCACTGGTCTACGAGGCCAACGTCCAGCACCTCAAGGGTCGTTTTGATTTCGTGCCGCTGCAGCCGAAGTACGCCATAGCGGTGCAAAACGTGGCCGCCAACAAGACCACCCCGTACCCCCGCTTGGCCAAGCGCCTGATGACTCGGCTTGCGTCGGCCACCTCCCGCCGCCGATTTGAGCAACTGGGCTTCCAATGGGAGGCCGAGAGAGAATGAGCGGTGGTGGCCCAGTGGGTTTTCGGGTCGGTTCGGACAAGCCGTTCCTAATTGGGTTGGGCGTCCTCGGTGGCAGTTACCTGTTAATTATCGTAGCGATGGTGTTGGCGGACCTCGTGTTCCTGAACTACGCCGACCAACCGGTGCTCGGGAATGAACTGGTGAAACAGGGCAGGCATGCCGACTCCGGCGTGACGGTGTCGACAGAGAAGGGCCGCCGCTATTTTTTTCGGGCCGGCAAAAATGAAACCGGCCTGCGCCAGGCCGACGGCGCCGTGATCGGAACCGGCCTCTTTACCGCCCCCGACAACGACGTGATGCTGCTTGCGTTGGAGACCGGCCGTCCGGTCACCGCGTCCCTGCGCCCGGAGGTTCGAGTCTCCGGAATTGTGGTCACCAACAACGTGGTGACATTGACGACCGACGGGCCGCACGGCTTGCTCTGGGGTGAGTTCATCCGGGTTAGCGATGCCGACGTTGCGGGTTGGAATGGCGTGCGCGAAATCACCGACACGACTTCGCATCAGATTTCATTTGCGCTCGATGCCGGCGTGACACAGGCCGCTTCGCTAAAACTCTCGAAACCCAATCCGCTGGTGCAGGCGCTGCGGAGTCGGGACATCCGTTTTTCCATCAAGCTGAGTC
>CAJXAU010000119.1 GCA_913050205.1 uncultured Verrucomicrobiota bacterium | reverse complement strand
TCGCGCCCGGCATCGGCGAGATCATCGGCGGCTCCCAACGCGAGGAACGCCTCGAAGTCCTCGACGCCCGCCTCGAGGAATTGGATTTGGAGAAGGACGATTACTGGTGGTACCGCGACCTGCGCAAATACGGCACTGTCCCGCACGCCGGCTTCGGCCTCGGCTTCGAGCGCACCCTCATCTACGCCACCGGCATGGCCAACGTGCGCGACGTGATCCCGTTCCCGAGAGCACCTCGCAGCGCGGCGTTTTAGCGCGGCTCAATCGGGGAGGGCACAGCTTACGGTGAGTGCGTCTCCGGTGTTGATCACTATTTGTTCGGTGAGATGTATCGTGAGGGCGAGGTGCTCAGTCGCGAGTGTTACCTCACGATGGGATCCGCGATTCGTGACCGACTGAACCGTACCGCTGAACGCGGGTGAGCGGTCGCTGACACGCCATTGATGTGGCCGTACCGGGACGACCCGGCCTGTGCCGTTCTCGCTCGGAATCGAGTGCGGCGTGTTGGGCAGAAGGCCAGCCGGGATGAAATTCGTTTTACCGAACAGTCGGGCGACGTGTTGGCTGACCGGTCGATCGTAAACTTCGCCGGGCGTTCCGATTTGCTCCGCCGCGCCCTCCCGCATGACGACCATCCGATCTGCCATCGCCATGGCATCCTCGATGTCGTGTGAAACAAACAGCACGGTGGTGTCGGTTTCGCGGAACAGCTTGAGCAACTCCGTGCGCACAGAATCCCTCAACTCAGGGTCGAGATGACTGAGCGGCTCATCGAGCAGCAGGAGAGTAGGTCTCGTGGCCAGTGCGCGCACGAGTGCGACGCGCTGTTGCTGGCCGCCTGAAATCTCGTGCGGAAAACGCTGCTCCAGTCCGCCGATACCGGCCAATTCGATCAGTCGCTTGACCTGCTTGGGATCGTCCGCGGCTCCCTTGCCGAAGGTTATGTTTTGCTGAACTGTCTTGTTGGGAAACAGTGCGTAGTCCTGAAACACCAGCCCGCAGTCGCGTTTCTCCGGCGGGACAAAAACGGACGGACTGTTCAGCGGTTTTTCGTCGAGCACGACTTCGCCTGTGTCCGGTGTTTCGAGGCCGGCGATGATGCGGAGCAGTGTGGTTTTGCCACTGCCACTGCCTCCAATGAGCGCGACGATCTCGCCACGTTCGCACTCGAAACTGACACCATTGACCGCAGGCGCATCGTTTGCGGTGTATTGTTTTGAGATGTTTTGAATGGAGAGTAGCTTCATTTTTCCGGGGTGCGCATTTGTCGGTTGAGCCAAATCACTGGCAGCAGGCTGACGAGGATGATGCAAAGCGCAGGCACGGACGACTCTGGAATCTGCGCCTGTTTGGCGAGGTCGAACGTACGCGTTGAGAGTGTTTCAAAATCAAATGGGCGGAGGATCAGCGTGAGTGGCAATTCCTTCATCGTGTCCACAAAAACGAACAAACCCGCCGCGACGAGCGCGTTGCGGAGCAGCGGCACGTTTATCTGAAACAGAGATCGGGCCGCGTTGGCCCCGAGCGACCGCGCGGCGTTGTTAAGTTGCGCGCAGTTCCGCTCCATGCCGGAGTCAATCGGTTGCCAAGCGACAGCGAGGAATCGGATGACATACGCCAGTACCAACACCGCGAGCGAGCCGGTGAGCACCCAGCCCGTGGTTCGTGTCACCTGTCCGGCGATCAGCAGAATGCCCATCGCGATCACCGCGCCCGGGACGGCGTAGCCGAGGATGGCCAAGCGGTTGGTAGCCCCGACGGTTCGGCTGCCGAAGTACCTCGCCGTGTAGGCCAAAAACAACGCGAGCACCACCGTGGCCAAGCCGGCTGCCGTCGCGACCCCGATGCTGTTGAGCGTGAGCTTCAGGAAGCTTGCATCGAGCACCTTGCCGGCGTTGAAGCTCGCCCAGTAGGCCAAGCGCGAGAGCGGCAGCACGAAACCGATCACCAGCGGCAGCAGGCAGCAGAGAATGGCCAAGCCGGCCTTCGCTTGGCCAAGCGTATAACGTTGGAACGGCCGATCCGCTTGGCTGCTTTTGTGAAACCTGGCTCCGAAGCGCAGCCACTTTTCCAGCACCAACAAAAACAGGATCAGCGCCATCAGGCAGGCGGCCAAGCGCAACGCGCCCTGCAGATCGCCCATCGAGAGCCAAGTGCGAAAGATGCCGGTTGTGAATGTTGGCACGTTGAAGTGCTCCACCGCGCCGTAGTCATTGAGCGTCTCCATGATCACCAGCGCCACACCGCCGACGATCGCCGGCCGGGCCAAGGGCAGGGCAACCCGCCAAAACGTAGACTGCGGGCCGTGGCCAAGCGTGCGCGCCGCCTCGATGCACTGGCTGCTTTGGCGCGCGAACGCCGCGCGCGCCACGAGGTACACGTACGGGTATAGCACCGCCGCGAGCACTACGATCGTGACCGGATAAACCATCGTGTCGCTCAGCAGGGTCATCGCCTCAGGGCTGATGTTGAGCCGAACCCAGATAAGTACCGGGGTTAGTTGGTCGAGCAGATCGAAGTAGGCGTAGGCCGCGATGTAGGTGGGAATGGCGAGCGGCAGGATCAGTGCCCACTCGAAAATTTTGCGCCCCGGAAACTCGCAGCATGCCACCAGCCATGCGGTCGAGACACCGAGTAATACAGACAGCACCGCCGTGCCGAGGACAAGGATGACCGAGCCCTTGAGGTAACGGCCGAGAACCGTGTCACGAAGGTGTTCCCAATTTTCCGCCGGGCTGGTGAGATGCCACAACACCTCGGCCATCGGCAGGAAAAGAATCAGCCCGAGTATCAGGGCGGAGATCGTCCAAGCGTTTAGCTTGAAACGAATCTCCTGCTTGAGGTGGCGCAACCGGTGCTGCGCGATGTTGATCAGGTAAGCAGCCAAGCCGGCGGGACGTTACTCCCAACCGGCGAGGTCGAACAGCTTTACGGCCTCGGCATTTTTCGCGCCGAGAACGGAGAGGTTCACGTCATCAGCCTTGAACGATCCCCAGCTTTTGAGAAGCTCCGACTTGTTGTTTTTGATGATCACCGGGTACTCGTGGTTTACGTTGCCGAAGGCCTCCTGCGACTTCGCGCTGGTGAGGAACTCCAAAAAGCGAATGGCCTCCTTCTTGTTTTTCGCGCTGGCCGTCACGCCTCCGCCGCTGACGTTGATGTGTGCGCCGCGGCCGTCTTGGTTCGGGAAGAACACACCCACCTTCGCTGCCACTTCGCGGTCGGCCGCCACGGCGGAGTTGGCGAGGATGCCGAGGTAATACGTGTTCATGATGGCCACATCCGCCAGACCGGCGGCGACGGCACGCGCCTGGTCTCGGTCACTGCCGCGCGGAGAGCGGGCCATGTTTTTGCGAACCGCCTTGGCCCAAGCGAGTGCTTTGTCTTTCCCGTTGGCGGCGATGATCGAGGCGAGCAGCGACTGGTTGTAAATGTTGCTCGACGAACGGGCGACCACGCGGCCCTTCCACTCCGGCTTGGCCAAGGCCTCGTAGGTGGAGAGGTCGCTTGGCTTCACGCGATCCTTTGCGTAGACGATCACCCGCGAGCGGACGGTCATGCCGAACCAGTGTCCCTCGGGATCACGCATCGGGGCCGGGACGTTCTTGGCCAGTGCCCTGGATTTGACCGGCTGCAGGACGCCGGCGGCCTTGGCCCGGTGCAGACGCCCGGCATCGACCGTCAACAACACGTCGGCCGGTGAGTTTTTGCCCTCGCTGATCAGGCGCTGAATCAGTTGATCCGCACTGGCCTTGACCACGTTGATCTTGATCCCGGTTTCCTTGGTAAACTGTTTGAACAGAATCGCATCCGAGTCGTAGTGGCGGTGCGAATAGACGTTTAATTCAGCTGCCGAGACAGAAACACCGGCTAGGAGACCAAGAGCAAAAAACGATTTCAAAAAAGATTTCATGACAAACCGCGCGAGCGGCCCGCCAAAGTGAGACACAGTCTCAACTGTGTCAAGCCCAGTTTTCAACACTTCCCCTTGCGTCCCGGCCGCGGGCGGGTACGCTTGGCCAAGCGATCTGATGAAACGATTCCTGATAGCCTTGGCAGCCGTGGCGGTGATTGCTGTTGCGGCGGTAGCGCTCACCAGCGGTGAAGCGGAAAACACCTCCGCCAGCGACTCGGTCGATATTCCCAACGATCGTATTGGCAGCGGGATTCGCTGAGTCCTACCGTTGCGGGCTGGCGACGTCCCGACACGCTTGGGCGACAACCTCCAGCTGCTCGAGGAATTTCTCCCGATCCTCTTCTGGTAGTTGCTCCAGCACGTGCCCCTGCAGTTCGATCGCCTCATCGCGGATCGCCTCGTACTTCTGCTTGGCCACCGCCAACAACTCCACTCGGTTTGCGCGTCGATCCTTCTCGTGCGGCCGACGCTGTACCAGACCGTTGGCCTCCATCCGCTCAAGCAGAGAGGCGATGGTGTTGGGGTCGCTGCTCATAGCGTCGGCGAGCGCCTTTTGTGTGAGCCCATCCGGCTCGGCCTCGAGCAGCGTGCGGATGACGGTGAACTGATCCGGCGTCAGCCCCATCCGTGCGATCCGTCGCCGGAACGCCTGGTTTAACCCGTACCACGCACGCCGCAGCAACACAGGCAGACGCCGCCGCTCCGGGGCGTCGATCGGCATCTCCGTGTCATTGGCCTCGTTGGGGAATGCGTCCATCCGGGCACACGTTGCCACGCTTGGCCAAGCGGCACAAAATTATTTGGCACGGCCGGGTCGATTGGCGAATGCCAGCGCCCCGAGCACCACGGCGGCCCCGAGCAACTGCTGTCCGCCCATCGCTTGGCCAAGCAGCACCCACCCAAGCGCAGCGGCAAACACCGGCTGCAACAACAGGTTGAGCGAAGTCAGCGACGCCGGCAGGTGACCAAAGGCATAGGCGATCAGCCCCTGCCCGGCAAAGTGGCTGACCACCGCCAGACCAAGCAACACCGCCCAGCCGTTGAGGTTGGACGAGAGCAGCGTCTCGCCGCTGGCCAGCGCCGCAACGAACATCAGCGGAACGGCGAACAACCCGCTCCACGCCATGATCTCCTGTGGCGGGCAGGTTTCGCGCAGCTTCTTCACCGTCAACATGTATGAGCCGTACGAGATCGCCGTGAGCAGCGACAGTGCATCGCCAAACAGTTGATCCGGGCTGAGCTGAAAACTGGCGTCCATCAGGATGAACGCCCCGGTGAAAGCCAAGCCAAGCGCAATAAAAAACCGGGGTTGGATTTTTTCGCCGAACAACCGGCCCGCCCAGAGTGTGACCCAGAGCGGTGCGAAGTTTGCGAGTAACGTGGCGTTGGCTACTGTGGTGTATTTGATCGACCAGTGCCAAGAAACCAGATCCACCGCAAAGAAAAAACCGGCCAGCGCCAACAGGCCGGTCGGCCGCTTTTCCCGGCGGGGCGACGGATTCGCTTTTCCCGGTGCAGCCCACAGCACCAGCCACATCAGCGGCAGCGCAAAAAACACACGGTAAAAACCGATGGATGCCGGCCCGAACCCACCGTACTCCGGCTTGAGCGCGAACGCGGCAAACACCGGGGCGAAGCCGATGGCCAATGCCCCGAAAGCCAACGCCACCATGGGAGTCCGCTGAGATTCCAAGGCCCGATAGTGTATGGAAAACAAAAGAAGTGTGCGAGATTTGCCGACTCGCGATGCCCGTCACGACACGGTAACTTTTGGCGGCGAGATGGATTGGCGATTGGGCATTTTAATGATTGTTTTTGGCTTGGCCGGGTTGGGAGGTGTGGGGTGTGCACCTGATGGGACTGCACCCCGGCCGCGTGTGCCCGTTGCCCGGACTGTACCCACGGTGGACAAGGCCACGGTGGATGCCTGCATGGTCTGCCACAGCAC
>CAJXAU010000118.1 GCA_913050205.1 uncultured Verrucomicrobiota bacterium | reverse complement strand
GAAGGGGCCGATGCCCGAGGCTATCAATCAAGGATTTTGAGTGAAACATCCTTGATCAAGAACAAGGACAACTCGACATCAGCCGGAACAGCTGGTCGCGTGGGAATCAACGCAGAGTCCATTGTGCTTCGTGACGGCGGTTACATCTCGACGGCATCAAAGGGGCTGGGAAATGCGGGTGAAATCAGCATCGAGGCCGGGTATCTGCTCATGGAAAACGGGGCGATCAAAAGCGAGGGCACACACACCGGGGCAGCCGGAAGCGTGGCTTTGCGCTTGGCCAACGGGATGACGCTTGGCCAAGCGTCAAGCATCTCTGTGACAGCCGGCCAAGCGGATGGCGGGGACATCCGGCTAACCACCCACGGCCAGGTGAGCCTGATCGACAGTGAATTGACCGCGTCGGCCGCAGGCGATGGAGGGAGCGTGCGCCTGCTGGGCAGCGGCAACGTGATGTTGACCGACAGCCGGATCAGCGCTGAGGCGGGACAGGATGGAGGCAACATCGAGGTTCGCTCACCGGACACTTTTGTACTGCAGAGAAGCGGAATCGTGGCCAACGCCATCCACGGAAACGGAGGTAACATCGCGATAGCGGCGGAGGGCTATTTGCCATCGTTGGAAAGTGCTGTGAGCGCCTCAAGTGAGTTCGGGTTAGAAGGAAGTGTTGAGATCGACACCCCGGAGACCAATGTGGGAGCCGGGTTTTTAATTTTGGCTGATGATTTGCTGGGAGCTGAGGTTAACATCGCTGACCGTTGTGCGTTGCAGTTGTCGGGAGATACGAGCAGCTTCTTTATCAATGGCTACGGAGGGCTGTCACTATTCTCCAGTGAGATTTATCTCCCATCCCTATTTGATACCGACGAACCACCCACTCCAGAGGAATAGATAAACCAAGTCGATCCATAGATGGACTCGCAGGATGCTCTCTTGCTTTCCGCTTGGCCAAGCGGGGCCGGGAACACCGAACAAGGAATATTGAACTGTGAGTGGTCGTAGATAGGGACGGCTGTTCGAGGGGTTAGACTAACGACGGAGTACACGGAACGGACATCCAAGGAGAGGGGACATTCTTGTCCCCTCATAAATGAAAAACTTTACGGGGACAGGAATGTCCCCGCTCCTTGGGCCAATCGCTTGGTTTTAGGACGTCTGGGGACACTCATTCCTACCTCCTGCTTGGCCAAGCGTGTGCGTGCTGTGTTTAAGGGGAATCATTTCCATGAATTATTCAAACGGCTTGTGATGGGGCGGGGGTGGTGTAACGCTTCGCGGAGGTGATCCTGTTTTTGGGAAAGAAACTTGGGTTGATGCTTGGCTGCCTGATGGTTGTGCTGGGCTTGGTGGGGTGTGATTTTTCGACGGTTGTTGAAAGTGATGCGCCAGAGTCCGAGCGGGAGGATACGGATCGCATTAATCGGTTTTGGTTTGAGTACAAGTGGAACCCGGAACCGGGGTTTCGTCTGTGGGAGCGGGATGACGATGGCATTTGGACTGAGATTTATCCCTCCGGTTTTCGATCGACGTTCGGAGGCAAAAAACGCATGACGGTGAGAGGTGTCTCCGGGGATTTTGTCGTGAAATACAAGGGGGAAGAGGGTGTGACCGGCACCGAGAATGGTGACTTTGGTGTGTTCGTTCCGGATTTCGACGGCAAACAAAGACCGATCTATTTTGTTCACAGGCAGAACGGAAGATGGGTGCCTGAGAAATCCGACCTGATAATGAATGTGCTGGAGTTGCGTGACGGGACGGAGTTGTCGACGTTTCCGTATGACGTGCCTCAAAGGCTCGAGGGCGTTGAAGTGAATAATGATTTTTAACATGAGAAAGTGGACTGTTTTAGTCGCCGTGTTCTCGATCGCGGCGGGTGTGTTGAGTGCGGAACCGGCTTCACCGGTACGCGAGGTGATGCAGGGGTTTGTTGACCGCAAGGTGATCTCCGGTGGAGTGACGATTGTTGCGAACAAGGACAAGCTGCTGCAGTTGGAGGCTGTGGGGTATTCGGACTTGGCCAAGCGCGAGGCGATGCGAGCGGATCACTTGTTTTGGATTGCCAGCATGACGAAGCCACTGGTCGGCGTGTGCATCCTGCAACTCCAGGAGGAGGGGAAACTCTCTGTGGAGGATTCGGTGGAGAAACATCTGCCGGAGTTTAAGGGGCAATGGATGGTGCACGAACGTTCGAAGAAACGCCTGGTTCTGGAGCCCCCGCCGAGGCCTATCACGATTCGTGATTTGCTGACGCATACGTCCGGCCTGACCAACGTGTCTGCGCCGAGAAACGACAGTACCCTAGCAGAGTTGGCGATGGCTTACTCGAAGTCGCCGCTTAATTTTGAGCCGGGCACGCGCTGGCAGTACAGCAACCCGGGGATCAACACGCTTGGCCGGATCGTCGAGATCGTCAGCGGGGAGCGCTTTGAGATTTTTTTGCAGAAACGCATCCTCGACCCGTGCGGGATGAAGGATACGACTTTTTGGCCAGATGAGGCGCAGGTCAAGCGCTTGGCCAAGACGTACAGGGCAATCGACGGTGAACTGGAGGAGGCCGGGATTTACTTTACCAAGGGCAAATTGGTTGATCGAAGCCGTACCCCGTACCCGGCAGGTGGGTTGTTTTCGACGGCAGACGACATGATGCGATTTTACCAAATGATGCTCCACGGCGGAGTGGCCAACGGCCAGCGGGTGTTAAAGAAAAAATCGGTCAAGGAACTGACACGCACGCAAACGGGTGACATCAAAACCGGGTTCGTTACCGGGATGAGTTGGGGGCTTGGCTTTCAGGTGGTGAAGGAGCCTCAAGGCGTGACGGCAATGGTGTCTCCCGGCACGTATGGCCACGGGGGAGCGTACGCCACAAATAGTTGGGCAGACCCGAAAACCGGGTTGATCTATATTTTGATGATTCAGCGTGCCGGTTTCCCGAACGCAGATAATTCCCCGGTGCGTAAGGCGTTTCAACAGGCTGCCGCGGACCAGTTCGCCCGTTGATTATCGTGTAGTGGGTTCGAATTCGCTATGACCCCGGATGCGGATCGGTTTGGCGGGGTCGGACGGCTTTATGGCGAGTCCGGCTTGGCTGCGCTTGGCCAAGCGCGGGTTGGCATTGTCGGTGTCGGCGGCGTCGGGTCGTGGGTGGTCGAGGCACTGGCCCGATCGGGTGTGGGCGGGTTGACGCTGGTCGACCTCGACGAGGTTTGTGTCACAAACGTGAACCGACAATTGCCGGCACTGGATGGTGGCTTTGGTAAATTCAAGGTAGAGGAATTGGCCAAGCGCGTGGGGATGATTTCCCCCGGTTGCGATGTCGAGGCGAAGGCCGAGTTTTTTAACGAGAAAACCTGCGAAGGAATTTTGTCGGGCGGTTTTGAGTTTGTCGTGGATGCGATCGACAATGTGCGGAACAAGGTTTTGCTCATCGCGGAGTGCCGCCGTCGGGGTATCCCCATCATCACGAGTGGCGCGGCAGGTGGCCGGTTGGACGGGACGCGTGTGCAGGTGGCGGACTTGGCCAAGTCGGTTCAGGATCCGCTGTTGTCCAAGGTTCGGGCGGGATTGCGAAAGAATCACGGCTTTCCCCGGGCTGGGAAGAAGATGGGTGTCCCGTGCGTGTTTTCGCCGGAACCACCGGTTTACCCGAAACAGGATGGGACCGTCTGTGCCAGCCGAGCAGAAGCGGGCGAGCAGGAGGGGGCGCTGAAACTGAATTGCGAGTGGGGATTCGGCGCGGCGACACATGTGACCGGGGCATTTGGATTTGCCGCAGCGGGTGAGGTGGTTCGCCGATTGGCAGCCGGGAATAACCGGCTTTAAGGTTTGAGTTCGGGGGGCACGGTGCTACCGTGAGCGCTGATGAGTAATGACGTGGTCGCCGTTGAAGTGCGTGGGATTCTTCCTGCCAACAGTGGCTGTGCTGTGTTCATTGGGAACGAGGAAAAAGTCTTTGTCATCCAAGTCGAGCACAACATGGGTGCGGTGATTGGGATGTTCCTCAACGATACTCCGAAGGAGCGCCCACTGACACATGATCTCTTTGGCCATGTTTTTGATGGTTTCGGTATTCAGCTTCTACGCGTAGTCATCACGGAGCTGAAAAACTCTACCTACTACGCCCGGTTGATCCTCGAGCAGGACAACGAGTTGGGCAGAAAAATCGTCGAGGTCGATGCCCGGCCAAGTGACTGCCTCGCGATGGCGGCGCAGCACAAATCGCCCATCTATGTGGCGGCAAACCTATTCGCCGATGTGGAAGACATGAGCGAGGTTTTGTCACGCATTCATGATTCCGGCGAGCAGGACGAGGATTAAAACCAGTTGCATTAGCCGGATGCCTCCCTCCCCCCAACTCCCCTCCGAGCCGCTTTGTCTCGTTTTTGGCGATGAGGATTTTCTCGTCCGCGACCGGGCAAAGCAGATTTACGAGGGCTGGTGTGCCGCCGCCGGAGGGATGGATCACGAGGTGGTGGATGGCACAGTGCGCAATGCCAACGAGGCGCTCCAGACGCTGGCAAAACTCAACGAAGCACTGCAGACCCTGCCGTTTTTCGGGGGGAACAAAGTTGTGTGGCTGCGGGGTGCCAATTTCCTTGGGGACGACCGCACGGCGTCGAGCGCGGCGGTGACGGAACGGCTGACCGAGTTGGCCAAAGAGTGGGAGGCGTTCGACTGGCAGGGCGTTCAGTTGTTACTCAGCTCGGGGAAGGTCGACAAGCGTAAGAGTTTTTTTAAGACGCTTAAAAAGTTTGCGGCGCTGGAGGACAAAACGGTCAGCGAAAAGGAACGCGGTGGCAGGGCGGCGATGGTCGTACGCCAGCGGCTGACTGAGTTGGGCAAAAACATTTCGCCGCATGTGGCGGATGAGTTGATCCTGTTGGCTGGCACAAACCTTCAGCAGCTGCACTCCGAGGCGGAAAAGCTGGCATCGTACGTAGGCGAACGCGAGGAAGTGACCCGGCAGGATGTGCATGACATTGCCACGCGCACCAAACAGGCGCAGGCATTCGCACTGGGCGATGCGTTGGGCGAGCGTAATCTGCCAAAGCTTTTGCGCGTGCTTGACGAGGAGTTGTGGGAGATCAAGCTCGACACCAAAAAGTCTCCCATCGCGCCGCTTTACGGACTAATTTCCAAAGTACGGACGATGCTTTTTTTGAGGGAGATGGTTCGCCTGAAATGGATCAATCCCAAGGGGGGGTATCAGCAATTCAAATCTCAGCTTGAAGCCATCCCGGAGGATCGCGTGCCGGAGGATCGCAAGTTCAATCCCAAGTCGATGCACCCATACATGCTGTTTAACGCGCTTGGCCATGCGCGAAAATATTCCTCGGCGGAATTGGTTCAGGCGATGGACGTGCTATTGCGTTGCAACCGCCAGTTGGTCTCCTCCAGCACGGACGACACGCTGATCCTTCAGCAGGCGTTGGTCCAGATTGTCAGCAAGGCGGCGTAGTCCAGCGCTTGGCCAAGCGCTTGGTTACTTGGCCAAGCGGATACACTGCAAATTCTTCTGATCGCGCACAAACAGTTGGCCGTCCGAGTAGGCAGGGAAACTCCATGACTTGCCGCAGACCTGCATCCGGCCAAGCTCTTCGTACTCGCTGGGATTGGGGTTGAGGAGTACCAGTTCACCGAGTTGGCCGAGGACGAGCAGCCGTTTGCCGTCAGTCAGCGTCGAGGCATAAAAGCTGCCGAAGCCGCGTTCCTCCCAGTTGAGTTTTCCTGTTTCGGCATCGACGCAGATGAACCGATCCTTCTCGGCAAAACCGTAAAGATTGCCGCCCACGACAACCGGGGTGGCAAGGTTGATCTTCAGCTTGGTATCCTTCCATTTTCGGACGGCGTTGCCGGCGGAGCCTTTGCCTGCCATGGCGAGCATCCCCTCCGAGTGGGATGCGGCGACGACGCTGTTGCCCACAGCGACAGGAGTGACCACGTTGCGATAGG
>CAJXAU010000117.1 GCA_913050205.1 uncultured Verrucomicrobiota bacterium | reverse complement strand
GCCAGTCGATGCCCTGTGCGATGAAGCTCAGGCCAAGCGACGTCGGGCCGACCAGTGCGACCTCTTGCATCTCTGCGCCGATCAGGTTGGCGGCCAGTTGGCGCGTGTTGCGGAGCAATTTCGGCGGCATGAAATCCTCCTGGTCGCCTCCGACACAATCGGCGGCATAACGGCTGACGGCGTCGCGTGCGCAGGCCGGCAATGGGCACACCGCAGCATGGGCGAGATAGATGGTTTTCTCCGCAACGGGGAACTCCGCAAGACGCCGGGCTTCGTTGGATTGAATTTCCTCGAGGGTCATTGGCCCGTCGCCGGGTGGTTAGCGGATCACCAGCGCGCAGTTCTCGCGCGAGTCCTCCTCGAGACAAGTCCGCAGATAGGAGACGATTTGGTCGTGCATCCAGCGGCAACGGTCGCACCAGCGCTCTGCGCCGACAATGCTTTTGACGCATTCGCGCGTGCGATTGAATTGGATCAGGTTGGGTGACTTTCGGAGACTGCTTCTGACCTCACGCCGCAATTGTTGGAAGAAAAACAGCTCGTACTGCTGACCGGATGTTTCGCGGGCAAGCCGGGCCATGTCGGTTTCCTCCACGCGCAAGTTGATCTGCGGATCTTCATCGAACACGACATCGAATCCGAATCCCTGCAGCACTTTGCCCAGCGCACTGGAAAACTGATCCACCGAGACACTCGACTCATTGTGTTCCTCACGAAAATAATAGACCACAGCCTTGAGTGCCTCATGGATGGTATGGGGCTCGATGAGGTTCAGGGTGTCTCCCAGCAACTCGGCAGTGACGGCCTCGGCGGAGCAGGGCAGCAACTCCCCGGTGGACATCCTAAAAACCAGGTAGTTGGATTGTAGCTGTATCATCCCGTTCCTCGAATCGCTGCACGGCCTTGAGGAATTCTGCCGCGTCGTCAAATCGCCAGTACACGCTGGCGAACCGAACATAGGCGACGCCGTCCAGATTCTTGAGTTTCTCCATCACCTTCCGGCCAATGACCTTGGAAGGAACTTCGCCGTCAAATTCGTCGTACAACTCGTCCACCACCTCGCGGATTGTTTCCTCAATGGCTTCGGCGCTGATGGGGCGTTTTTCGCAGGCGACGTTTATGCCAGTCTCGAGTTTCTCGCGGTTGAACTTCTCCCGGGCGCCGTCATCTTTGATCACCATCAGGATGCCGCGCTCAATTTCCTCGTAGGTGGTGAAGCGCTGAGTGCACTCAAGGCACTGCCGTCTTCGCCGAATGGCCAGCCCGTCCTTGGACGATCGGGAATCGATCACCTTGTCATCCACACAACCACACTTGGGGCAACGCATAAAGCCGAGCTAACACAATCGAGTGTAGCCGCCGAAGGAAAGTATACTACATGTAGTGTGTCAACCCCTCTCCCGACTAATTTACTCACAAGTTGTTCACCGTTCCGGCGACTGGTGGCTGGACAGTCGGGCTGACATGGGGAATCTTCAGCGGCCGGAACGATGTTTCGGTTAAAGGTATGAAATTGTTGATACGATTTTTTGTGGCGATCGGATTATTGACCGGCTTGGCCAAGCCGACTGTTTTCGGGGCCAAGCCTCACGTCGTACTGCTCAGTGGCGAAAAGCTGTACGACTCCGCAGTGACCCTGCCGAAGTACGCCGAGGCGCTGGAAAAAAAGTTTGGCTTCCAGTGCACGACGCTGACGCGTGTGGAGAAAAACAGGTTTCGCGATCTTGCCGCGCTTGGCCAAGCGGACTTGGTCATCTTTTACATGCGTCGCATGACGCTCCCGGCAGACCAGCTTGGCCAAGTGAAGCGGTATATTGAGAGCGGCAAACCGGTGATCGGTCTTCGCACTGCGAGCCACGCGATTCAAAACTGGCTGGAGATGGACAAACTCGTGCTGGGCGGAAACTATCAGGGCCACCACAAAAACGAACTGCTCGGGAACGCAACGGTCGTGCCTGATGCCAAGGGGCATCCGATTCTCAAGGGCGTGGGGAGCGAATTCAAAATGGGCGGTTCGCTCTACAAAAACACCCCCCTGAATAGGCAGGCCAAGCCGCTGCTCACCGGCAAGGTGGAGGGGTACCCGGCCGAGCCGGTGGCATGGACTCACAGTTACAAGGGCAACAGAACCTTCTACACTTCGCTCGGCCACAAGGATGATTTTGCAAATCCCCATTTCGTCAAGCTGCTCGATAACGCCGTTGCATGGTGCTTGGCCAAGTCGGCCAAGCCCGGCGCGTCTCTGGCCGACGTGGCGGACAAATACGGTATTGAAGAGGGCAAGCCGTTTCGAATCGGTGTGGGATTGTTCGAGAAAATGTGGAAGGCCGATAACCTGACGCTGCTCGACGTCCGAACCACGCCGGAATACAAGGCGGGTCACATTCCCGGTACCAAGTGGATCGACTGGTTTTCACCCAAGTTCGCTGACGAGGTTGCCAAGCTAGATAAGGACAAGGTCTATCTCGTTTATTGTGCAGGAGGTGTGCGCAGCGCGCGTGCCTGCAAAAAAATGAGCGAGTTGGGATTCAAATACACGGTTGATCTTGCACCCGGTTTCAATGGCTGGAAAGCCGCCGGCAAAGCGATCGAAAAATAATTGGTGACGATTCACGAGGACTCAAGCCCGTATCCTCCCGAGCCGAAGCCCGGGATTGAAACCTGCGACGTTTTCACCCTCCGCTCGGCGATGGGCTGGCTCGAGCTGGGCATGCCGGACGAGGCGCGGCGGGAACTTCAGTCCCTCACTCCCGAGATCGCGCAGCTGCCGGAGGTGCGCGGCGTTCAGTGGAGTATTCTAGCCAAGGAGGAAAACTGGGCCGAGGCGGAGGAGTTGGCACGGGATCAGGTTTCCGACCAACCGGACAGCGCCGCCAACTGGATTAATTGGGCCTACGCCCTGCGGCGCACGGAAGGGTGCGGCATCCGGATGGCCTACGACACCTTGCGCGAGGCGGTCGATCGTTTCCCGAAGGAGTCGACCATACCGTACAATCTCGCCTGTTACTGCTGCCGGATGGAGGAGGTTGAGGAGGCATGGCGCTGGCTCGATATCGCTGCGAAGCGATCCGACCACAAGACGATTCGTCGGATGGCGCTGCATGACGATGACTTGAACGTAATTCACGACCAGCTTACCGACTGGGGTGCCTGACCGATGGCGGACTCTATCAACCGGCTTGGCCTGAACGAGGCATTCGGAAACGATTCCACCCCGTTGCCGCTATTCCAGCGTTGGATCGCAGAGGCGGGTGAGTCTGAGCCAAACGATCCCACTGCGTTCGCGCTCGCCACGGTGGATGCCGTCGGCCAGCCGAGTGTCCGCATGCTGTTGCTGAAAGGGGCGACTGAGGCCGGGTTCGTGTTTTACACAAACATGAACAGTCGCAAGGCGGAGGAGCTGCGGACCAATCCCCGGGCGTCGATGTGTTTTCACTGGAAGCAACTTCGACGGCAGGTGCGTATCTCCGGGAGTGTCACCCTTGTCAGCGATGCCGATGCGGATACCTACTTCGCGAGCCGCGACCATGCCAGCAAGGTGGGCGCCTGGGCGTCGCTTCAGTCCTCTGCGATGTCGAGCCGTGGTGAATTCGAGCAACGCGTGGAAGAGTACCGGGCGAAGTACCCCGAGGGCAGCGTTGTGCCGCGGCCGCCCCACTGGTCCGGTTGGCTACTCCAGCCCAGCGAGGTGGAGTTTTGGCTCAACGCCGATGCGCGGCTCCACGAGCGCCTTGTTTACACCGCCCAAGCGGATGACGTGTGGCAGCAGCAACTGCTCTATCCCTGAGTGGTTGTCGCGCTTGGCCAAGTGATTGTTTTTCGGAGTGCGATGCCTTGGATGAGCCGGTAGGTTTCCTGCATGACGATGCGTTTTGTTTTTGTCGCAATTGTGTTTGCTGCGCTTGGCCAAGCGCCGGCCGGCTTGGCCAAGCCACCGAATATCCTGTGGTTGTCGGCGGAGGACATCAGTCCGCACCTGGGTTGCTATGGCGATGACCGCGCGATCACTCCAAATCTCGATCGCCTGGCCAAGCAGGGCGTCCGCTACACCCACGCTTTCACCACGGCAGGGGTCTGTGCGCCGTGCCGATCCGGCATCATCACCGGTATGTACCAGACCACACTTGGCACGCACCACATGCGGTGCAATGCCAAGCTGCCTTCGTTCGTGAAGCCGTTTCCAATGCTCCTTCGCAGCGCCGGCTACTACTGCACAAACAACTCCAAGACCGACTACCAGTTCTCCGCACCAAAGGGGACGTGGGATGTCTCCAGTGGCCGCGCACACTGGAAAAACCGCAAGGCCGGCCAGCCGTTTTTTGCCGTGTTCAACTTCGGTGGCTGTCACGAGAGTGGCATTGCCGGGGAATCAAAATACCGGTCTGTCACGGAGGTGTTGAATCCATCGCAACGGCAGGATCCCGGTGCGCTCAAGCTGCCTCCGTACTATCCCGACACGCCTATTGTGCGCGAGGACTGGAAGCGTAACTACGAGTTGATCACCGCGATGGATGCCTGGGTGGGCGAGCACCTGCGCGCGCTTGAGGCTTCCGGTGAGGCGGACAACACAATCGTTTTTTTCTGGAGCGACCACGGGGTCGGTCTGCCCCGGGCCAAGCGTTGGCTTTACGACTCGGGGACGCGTATCCCGCTGATCGTCCGCATCCCTGAGCGGCTTCGCACGGGCACGCAGGGCAAACCGCACACGATCGACTCACAGTTGGTCAGCTCGATCGATTTTGCGCCGACTGTACTAAACCTAGCCGACGTAGATGTACCCGGTCACATGCAGGGGCGTGCTTTTCTTGGTGATGCCCTGACTGCGCCGAGGCGCTACGTTTACGGCGCGCGCGATCGGATGGACGAGCGATACGACATCATCCGCATGGTGCGTGACGACCGCTTTCGATACATCCGCAATTACGAACCGCTCAAGCCGTACTACCAGTATATGAACACGCCGGAAAAGGGGGCGACGATGAAGGAGATACGACGGCTCGAAAAAAGCGGTGGCCTGACCGGTGCGGCGCGGCTTTTTTCTGCAGACCGAAAACCGGTTGAGGAGTTGTACGATCTGGAGAACGACCCGCACGAGGTCAACAACCTCGCCGCAAACCCCGGGCACGCAGAGCGTTTGAATACAATGCGCGAGGCCCACTACCGCTGGGTTCGCGAGTCGCGCGACATCGGGTTGTTGCCAGAGCCGGAAATCATCACCCGCGAAAAAGTGTACGGCGCGCGGTACGACATACTCCGGCAAGAGGGCAGCACTGCCGTGATGAAGCGGTTGGGTGAAACAGCTGCGCTGGCCTCCTCCGGCCCTGCAGCTCTCCCGAAATTACTGAAAGCGATGAGCGATCCCGATGCCGCAGTGCGGTACTGGGGTGCGACTGGTGTGGGAAATATCGCACCTGAAAAAAATGCCAACGCGTTGGGCGCCATGCGCAAGGCGCTCGGAGACGCTTCCGCGAGCGTACGCATCGCTGCGGGTCGAGCGTTGGCGAGAATGGGCGAACCAGCCGAGGCGCTGCCGGCGTTGAAAAAGGCGCTCGCCGGGCCTCACCAATGGGCGAGACTACAGGCGGCCATCGTGCTCGATGAAATGGAGGAGCAGGCGCGCCCGGCGATTCCTGAGTTGAAGAAGGCGCTTACCGCGCAGCCGAACAAATACATCGTTCGAGTGGCCAACCGCGCGTTGAACGATCTTCTTGGCACCAACAATCAGGTGCGCTGACGACCTTGAGTACCGACGAAAAATGGATGCGCGAGGCGCTGCGGTTGGCCAGACGGGCCAAGGGGGAGACGTCACCGAATCCTCTGGTCGGAGCGATTTTGGTTCGACGGGGTCGGATCATTGGCCGGGGTTGGCATCGTCGGGCCGGGTTGCCACACGCCGAGGTGAACGCCATCAAGGACGCCACTCGCAACGGCCATTCGACCCGTAACGCCACGCTGTTTGTCACGCTGGAACCGTGCTCCACCACCGGCCGCACGCCCCCCTGCACGCAG
>CAJXAU010000116.1 GCA_913050205.1 uncultured Verrucomicrobiota bacterium | reverse complement strand
GGTTGTCGAGCCTCCGCCTGCGACCAAGCCAACATTAGTCGTGGCGGGTGTGACCGCTGAAGGATTGCAGCTGACTGTGACCGGTGATGCCTCAACCGAGTACGACCTTCAGTTTAGCGCAAACCTGAAAACTTGGAGCAGTCTGGCCAAGGTGACAACAGATGACACCGGCAAGGCGGTCTTCACAGATGCGACAAGTGGCGAGAAATTAGCCAAAGACACCTGGGTTGAGGCGACCGGATTCTACCGTGCGGTGTTGGCAACGGACGACGGCGGGGAGTAAGCCAAGCCACCAATATTTGACAAACCGCCGGCCTCGCAGCCGGCGGTTTTTTTGTGCTTGGCCAAGCGCTTGGCTTGCGTGTTTTTCACGCGCTTTGCGTGAATGTTTTTCACTCCCGTCGCTTGGCCAAGCGAGAAAACAGGCAATAAATCCTGTTTTTTGACCCGAAATAACATGGCACTCCCGATGCTAAAGTACAGGCTGACGTCGTTCTTCGGGTTGCTACGGCGTCTTTTGGGGAAAGACTGGGGGCGAGGCAATCATTCCGGTTGTCCGCCACTCCCTCCGGTTGGCGGCAAGCCTCGCTCCCAGTCACTTTTTCAGGCGATTACCGCCATTCTTCGACTTCTATTACCTCACCTTTTGATTCACATTGGCACGGGTTTGGCTCGTTTCCATGCGCGTGTTGAAAATGAAATCCATGCTGGTACTCGGTTGGCTGCTGTTTTGTAGCCAATCAGCGGGTGCTCAGGTGTCATTGGAGTTGGAGAGCGAGACGACGTTTTTTGTCGCGCCCGATGACAAAGACCTCCTAACCCGGAAGGAGTATGAGGATTCGTACCGCAAAGATGACCGATATCAAGCCTCGAACGCACTGACTATAACGATAAAGCATTTCGGTGTGTCGGCTGGGGTGGTTGACTCCCGAAAAAAGGCCTCTTCGGATATTCGTTCCAAAACAGAGGGGCCGGTGGTTCACATTTCCATTTCGTTCGTACGCCCAATGTTCGATGCCAACTACTTAAGTTTTGCCGGTGCTGACCGAACCGCAATTCAGAATATCTTTGCCAAATTCAAAACATGGCAAAAAGGCAGTTCGGCCAGCCCAACAGGGACGCAATTGCGCCGCCCGTTCCCTGCAACGATGTTGTGGCCTGTGGCGACTTTGGCCAACAACGTGGTAACGCTTACCGAGTTGCCGCTACTCTTCATGCGTGACTCGGAGGGCAAATCGGTTTTGATGTTCGAAAAGGACAAGGATTTTCCGGATGGATTGGAGAAGACCGCCCCGGCCACCGATGGGGAGGCTGGGGCCGCAGTCAAGGCATTGCCCACCGTTGTGGATCACTGGATGAGCGCCCGTGATATGGCGTTGTTCGAATTGGTGCTTCAAAAAGTGGACGCCATTCTCAAGGAAAATCAGGCGGAGATCCAAAAGCTCAATTAACGTCCGTAACCAACTGGAAACGGTGGTGGTATTAGGCTTGTGCGGTGGAGTTTGAATGCTCCGCTGTTTTTTTTGTCAGACCTTTGCCGTAAGATCGGCGCTTCGTTAGTGTCGAAAGAATCGAAAACCCCCAAGCCCAAGCGTCGATGGTTGAGACGTTTGCTTTGGCTATGCCTCATTGTGGCTGTGCTGGGAGGGGCCGGGCTGGGTTATCTGAATCAGGTTGGATTACCCGGTTTTGCCAAGCGCGAGTTGCAGGAGCGCTTGGCCAAGCGTGGGGTCGAACTGGAGTTCGACTGGGTGCGTCTGGAACTGGATGGAGCGTGGAAGGCCAAGCGGCTGAGGCTTGGCCAAGCGGATCCCAGAGGAAAACTGAGCTTGGCTGTGGAGGACGTGTTCGTTCGTTTGGATTACCGGGCACTTCTTTCAGGTGAACCATCGCTGGAGGAGTTGGGGCTGGAGGGGCTGGGCTTGGGTGCTGCGCTGATTTCGGATGGTACCAACCTGCCACCGGTGACAGTGAACTGGCCGGAGGCGGATTTGCATTGGGGAAATGCCGGCACCATTTCGACGAAAGGACTTGAGGGTGAAATGTTGGGCGTTCAAATGGGCGTCTCGCTGAATGTGACCAATGCGCTGGCGTTGCGGGGATTGGTCGATCGCATCAAGGGCAAACCGGAACGGGAACCGAAGCCAAAAGATCCCAAGCCGATCACACCGGATTCACTTTCGAAATCACTTGGCCCCGTCAAGGTGCAGATGGCGGAGTGGTTGAAGCGCCGACATGAAATCGGGATTAACGAACAGCCTGTTATCCAACTATCGATTAGTGGTGACGCCACTGCGCCGGAGACATTGTCGGGTGGTATCACGATCGAGGCTGGAGGAGTCAAAACCCCGGCAGTGACCTTGGGGCAATTTGAACTGAGGTTAAACCTGCTGAGTAGCGATTTAGCGGAGGAGGGGGCGAAGCGCTTGACTGGAAAAATTGAGGTGTCGGACTTGGTATCGGATCGTGCCAATCTTGAAAAGTTGACGGGCGAAATATCGTCACCAGCATTGGGAACGAACCTTTTACCGGCAACGGTTGAGTATCAGCTTTCGGCGGGGGAGATTGAGTTGGAGAAATTCAAGCTCAGGGGTAGTTCATTAGAGGGCACCGCGAAACAACTGGATGCTTCATCGGAGTATTTTTCGCACCAATTGAACGGGGTTTTACACCGGCTCACTCTGGCCCAGACGCAGGTGGAATCCGTGCAGCTAGGTGTGGCGCAGTTGACCAACTCGGTCGCCGAGCCCATCCCGACGGGAGCCGCGGTGGTGCTGGATCTCGGTCGCGTGGAGGCCTCAAATGGGAGCATCGCGTCGGCGGAAGTACGGGCATCTGTAACGCGGATGGAGCCCGAAATTGAACCGAATGAAAGCTGGGCGTATTGGGCTTATTTGGCCCCTTATCGGATGGAGTTCGACGGCTTGGCCAAGCGCTTGGTTGACGGCAAAAAACTGTCGATTGAGGAGATTTCGCTCGATGGATTCTGGGAGGCTCCGCGGTTGGAGATTAAGGATTACGAGGCGCGATTTGTTGAAGGTGGGGCAACCGGTTCTGCGGAGCTGGATGTAGTGACACGCTTGGCCAAGGCGTCGAACCGAACTGATTTTGACTTTCACGAAATCATTGACCTGCTGACCCCGAAGGCGCAGCGATGGATCCGACAATACGAGTGGGATGAGGCACCGGTCGTCGAGGCCACCGTGAAGGCCAAACTGCCGGCGTGGACGAACAAAAAACCGGACTGGCGGAAGGAGGTGCGTCCCACGATGACGATCGAGGGGAAGGTCAACTCCGGGCCGGTGACCTTTCGCGGCATTCAGGTGGACGCCTTGGAGAGCGACCTTGGTTATGCAGACCTGACGTGGTCGCTGCCCAACTTGGTGGCCAAGCGGCCTGAGGGCGAGGTGCGGTTCGCGATGCGTTCCCACACCGAGACGCAGGATTTTCACTTTGACTTTCATAGCACAATCGATCCTCACGCGATCAAACCTGCCATGGAAAATGAGAAACAAAAAAAAGGGTTTTCCTACTTTGATTTTGAGCAGACCCCGATCATCGAGGGACAGATTTGGGGGCGCTGGCGCGAACGGGAGTTGACCGGATTCCGCGCGTCGGTTGCGGCAACGAATTTCACGTTTCGTGCGCAACAAGTAGACAGTCTAACCGCGGGATTGATGCTGACCAATGGGGTGTTGCACGCCACGAACGCCGTGCTTCATCGCCCCGAGGGAAAGGCGACGCTGGAGGCACTTGGCTTCGATGTCGATACCAAGCGGTTGTCTCTGACGAATGCGGTGGGAAAGCTTGATCCTGTGGCTGTGACGCAAGCCATCGGGCCGAGAACTGCCCGGGCATTTGAGCCGTATCGATTCAATGAACCGCCCAGCGCGGTGGTGAATGGTTGGGTGCAAACCGGCCCCGGAAGGAACCCGGCCGGCCTGAAATTCAAGGTGGATGGCGGTGCGTTTCAGTTCAGCAAATTCAAAACACTCGACATTGATGGCGATATCATTTGGCAGGGGCACACGCTGATGTTGACCAATGTGGTATCCGAGTTTTATGGGGGCGAATTGCGCGGGAATCTTTTCGCTGATTTTGATGAAAACCGATCTGCCACAATCGACTTTCATCTTGAGACGAAGCAAACGGAGTTGACCGGGTTCATGTCGGACGTACTGGGGCGCGATTCCGGGCTGAGCGGGCAGGTGGACGGGGTGCTCGACATCAAGGCGATCTCGAATGATTGGTCCAGTTGGAATGGGACAGCAAGTGCAACCCTGAGGGATGGGTACCTTTGGGAGCTACCGTTGTTTGGAATGTTTTCACCGTTGCTGGATCGAATGGCGCCTGGCCTTGGAGCCAGCAAATTTTCGGAGGGCACGGCTGATTTTAAGATTGTGGACAGCATCGTCACGAGCCGAAACCTCGAGCTGAAGTCGCCGTTGGTACGGTTGCAATACACGGGTGACGTGGACTTCGATGGACGGATAAGCAACGCCGGTGTGGTGGCCGAGGCGCTTCGCGACACTTGGGTCATCGGTCCGGTACTTGGCCCTGTGTTGAATCTGGCGTTGTCGCCGATCGAGCGGATGCTGAAATTCAATGTTTCGGGGACGTTGAACAACCCGGAGATGGAACTGAAACATATCCCGAAGGTGTTGCTCGTGCCGGTTCAGCTTCCGTTCAAGTTAATTGACGAATTGGTGCCGGACGGTCAACCCACACCCAAAACGCCAAAAAAGACTGATTAGACGCGTCTGGCCCGTGAGTTGCTCAGTATTGGCTCGCCGCCTGAAACACAGTAGTTTTGGCCGTCACACCGGAGCAGACCACCATGCCCACGTTCACCGAATTTGATTTTCAGGAATCGTTTCCGCTTTGTCCCCATTGTGCTGATGACGCCTTGGCCAAGCGCGTCGAGGAGCGCTTCCTGTCGTTCGAGATGTTTGACGATTTAGATGATCTCAAGTTGCAGGAGGTCATGACCGAGGTCATGCGAAACGGGGCAGCCGGGGTGTTCTTACAGCAGGCTCCGTTATCGTTGCGCAATCGTGTTCGAGAGAACCTTTCCAGCTACAATCGCGACCGACTCGATGCCGACCTACGTGCAAACATTGCCGATGTGGATCAGGCGGATGCGCTGGCCCGAACTATCCGGCCGGTGTGGGTCATGGAAATCCGAAGAGACGTAAGCCTTGGCATCCCACAGGTGGGCGATGTGCCGGAGCGATGCCCGGTTTGCCGGCAGGCGACCATCGTGCTTGAGAATTTACGTCGCTTGGCCAAGTGCCCGGACTGCGCGACCACTGGCCTGTTTGATGCGCTGGTCCTCGGCATTGAGAAGATGAAATTCGTTGCTTCGATGCCTCCTGGGATGGTGTCGGAATTCACGCGGCGATATCTCAATCACATACACGTACGGTCCCTTGCAACCCTGTTCAAGCCGTGCACGGAGGAAGAGTTGGAGGAGACATTGGCCAAGTTTCCGCGTGGGCTGCGGATGGATGTTCAGGATCGACTCGCGGTTATCGAGGAGCCCGGCGAAGCACAGGTGTTAGCGTCGTCGCATCACATTCTTGCGGCGGTGTTTACGCAATGTTTCGACGAGGATCTCGAGGATGTCGGCTTTGTTGTTCCCTCCGACAAAACGCTGCCTTGCGACCGTTGCGGAGCCCGCTCGTTGCCCTGACTTTTCTGTCGAAAGGGCTACACATTCGGTTTCGCTTGGCGTAGTTTTCGCCCGTTCAATTTTTGCACCAATGAAACGAACAACAATTGCACTGTTGGCCCTCGGTGTATTCGCCACTTCGGTGGTGGAAGCCGCTTGGGACCGGAATCGCATCAAGCCGTTGAGCGACGACAAAAAAGCGAAGGTACAGGAAGCCTTGCCGGCCAAGGCTTTGGCCAAAACCAAGAAGGATCGCCGAGTGTTGGTCTTTTACCGTTGCGAAGGATTTGTCCATGGATCGATCTCAGCCGGTAATTACGCCATCAAGGAACTTGGCAAAAAGACTGGTGCCTTTACGGCAG
>CAJXAU010000115.1 GCA_913050205.1 uncultured Verrucomicrobiota bacterium | reverse complement strand
TCAAAACCATTATGGATTCATCGATTCAAAACGGTGATGTTAAAGAGATGATTGTTGTGATGCCCAATGGGCGAAATAAGTATAGGGGGAGTCATTATGTGAACTCGCCCGTATCAGGGAATTGGGGTGATCATATCGCGAGGGATTTGGTTTCATTTATAGACAGTAAATTCCGAACGCTCAAAAGCAGGGACAGTCGGGCGTTGGCCGGATATTCGATGGGCGGCCGAGGGACATTGATTTTGGGAATGAAATATCCTGATGTATTTGGATCGATCTATGCGATGAGTAGCGGAACGATGAATTTTGAAAATACCCCAGTTTCTCAGAAGGAGACTGACGAATGGAAAAAGGTGTTGTCGTTGAAGGATTTTGAAAAAGCTGACGCGCGATCGGTTAGGCTATTGGGAATGTCCGCAGCATTTTCTCCGAACCCGGAAAAAAGACCGTTCTTCGTCGATTTTCAATACAGGTTGGAAGAGGGGCAATTGAAACCGAACCCTGACGTTCAGAAACGATGGTAGAATTTTGACCCTGTTAAGATGGTTGATACCCATAAGGCGGCGTTGCGTAGTCTTAACGGATTTCGATTTGACTGTGGCCGGGTTGATTTTTTGATTGGCGCCAACAGGGCGTTGGCGGAAAAACTAAAGCAGGCAAATATACCGCATCAATACGACGAGTATGATGCCCGGCACGGTGAGAAACGTAACCTTAGATTGGAGCAGGAAGTACTCCCTTTTTTCTCGAGGATGCTGAAATACGAGGAGAAAAAATAGACGGACTTATACCGTCATGATCTCCTTTTCTTTGTCGGCCAAGTGGTCGTCCAGTTTTTTGATGAACTCGTCGGTGAGTTTTTGAATCTGCTTTTCGGCTGACTTGACCTCGTCCTCGGAGACGCCGGATTCCTTGCCGGCTTCCTTCAATCCGTCGAGTCCGTCACGTCGGACGTGACGGACAGCCACGCGGCCGTCCTCGGTAATTTTCTTCGCCACCTTCACGAGTTCCTCGCGCCGTTCCTGGCTGAGTTCCGGCAGAACGATTCGGATCACCTTGCCGTCAATCGCCGGGTTGAGGCCGAGGTTCGCAGCTTGTATGGCCTTACTGATCGAATCGACGGTTCCTGCGTCCCACGGCTGAATCAGGATCATCCGAGTCTCGGGTGCGGTGATGCCTGCCATGTCGCGAAGGCGCATTGACGAGCCGTAAGCCTCCACCATGATGTTCTCGACCAGCGCCGGGTTGGCTTTGCCGGTGCGGACGCCTTCGAATTCATGCAACATCGCGGCCTCGGACTTCGCCATCTTATCCTCAGCCTCGAGCAGTACTTGGTCAATTGGCATGCCCGGAAAGTACCACGCACTGATTACACTTGGCCAGTTTTTCGTGCGCTTGGCCAAGCGCTGAACCTCCGGTTGACCCGGTTCTGCCGGTGGCGTATCTTTTCGGCCGTGATTGATACGACTGAAATCTCTCCAAACGCTCCTGCCGGTTTTCGTGTGGAACGTCGCACGCCGCCCGATCAATTGGATCGATTGTCGCGTGAGATTCTCCGGCTCAAAGAGGAGTTGAATGCGGTCATCCTCGCTCACAATTATCAGGTGCCAGAGATTCAGGACTTGGCCGATTATGTTGGGGATTCTCTTGGCTTGTCGCAGCAGGCGGCTGACACGGAGGCGGATGTTATCGTGTTTTGCGGCGTACATTTCATGGCGGAGACGGCAAAAATTTTGTCTCCAGAGAAAACAGTGCTGTTGCCTGATCGGGACGCCGGATGTTCACTCGAAGAAAGCTGTCCGCCGGACAAACTCCGTGAACTGCAGGAGACCAATCCCAATTTTTATACCATAGCGTATGTAAACTGCAGCGCTGAGGTGAAGGCGCTTAGTGACGTGATTTGTACCAGCGGCAACGCCAAGAAGATTGTTGAGGCTGCGCCACCGGACCGCGATCTGTTGTTTGTTCCGGATGAAAACCTTGGTTCATGGGTTACCGAGCAAACCGGCCGCGAGATGACCTATTGGCAGGGGAATTGTTATGTCCATGTCGAATGGACGCACGACAGCATCGGCCGCATCCGGCGGGAACATCCCGACGCGCCGCTTGTTGCGCACCCGGAGTGCACCAAAGCCGTACGAATGCTGGCGGATGAAGTTTGCTCAACGGAAAAGATGGTGCATTACTGTCGGGATGCAAAATCAGATGCCATCATTATTGCCACCGAGGTTGGCATGCTGCACCGGTTGCAAAAGGAATGCCCGGACAAGCAATTCATTCCGGCCCCGACTGAAAAGTGCGCCTGCAATGAGTGTCATTTCATGAAAATGAATACACTTGAGAAACTGTACGACTGCATGGCCAAGCGCACGCCCGAAGTGACCCTTTCCCCTGAAATCATCGAGCGCGCCCGTCTCCCAATCGAGCGGATGCTCGAGATTTCTGCCAGGTAGCCAAGCGCTTGGCCAAGCGGGTTGCTTTTTCTCCAAGGAGAGGTTTCAATTTCTCCGCACAGTTAGCATGAAAAATCGACATTCATATTTGGTGGCCGCATTCCTGTTGGCCGGCTTGGTTTCCATTGGGCAGGCAGCGGACAAGGGGAAGGCCATTTCGTTGTTCAACGGAAAGGACCTCAACAACTGGACTCAGAAAAAAGCCGGTGGTTGGGAAGCCAAAGACGGGGTGATGGGGCCAAGCGCCAAGCCGGGAGGCTATATTTGGGCCAAGGGTAGTTACGACAATTTTGAGTTGGAGCTGGAGTTCAAAATGTCCAAGCGATGTAACAGCGGAGTCTTTTTTCGAACCGACCCAAACAATCCGGTGCAGGGAGGATTTGAAATCCAGATTCTGGATTCCCATGGAAAGGCCAAGGTGGGGAAGCATGACTGCGGCGCGTTATACGATGCTCAGCCGCCGAGTTCGAATCCGACCAAGCCGGCTGGCGAGTGGAATCACATGAAACTGACGGTAAATGGCGCCTCGGTGAAGGTGGTCTTAAATGGCAAAAAAGTGGTTGATGCCGATTTAGATCAGTGGACGACACCTAGGAAAAATCCGGACGGCTCCAGAAATAAATTTCGAACCGCGCTGAAGGATTTGCCGCGAACCGGAAGCATTGGCCTGCAATACCACGGCCACCCGGTTTGGTTTAAAAACCTGAAGTTAAAGAAGCTTTAATCGATCACGACAGAGACAAAAAAGGCCAAGCAATCGCTTGGCCTTTTTTTGTTGAATTGTTGCCTAATCAATCCCGGCTTTGGAGTTTGGCCAGCAGGCGGAGAATCTCGAGGTACAGCCAGATCAGTGTGACGAGCAGGCCGAACGCGCCGTACCACTCCATGTATTTCGGAGCACCGCGCTCGACGCCTTCCTCGATGAAGTCGAAATCCAGTACGAGATTCAGTGACGCGATGATTACGACGAAGACACTAAAGCCGATCCCGATTGTGGAGGCCTCGTGAATCATTGGGATTCCTGAGCTGCCGAACATGCCCATAATAAAATTGACCATGTAAACGAGAAATATTCCACCGGTAGCCGCTGCGATTCCCAACTTGAAGTTTTCGGTGGGTTTGATGAGGCCGCTTTTATAGGCGAGTAACAGAGCGCCAAGGATTCCCAGCGTAAGGATGATTGCCTGTGCGGCGATACCTTCGTAAGCATTGTTGAAATAACGGGAAATGCCACCGAGGAACAATCCCTCAAGCAGGGCGTAGATCGGGACAGTGAAGGGCGCCCAATCTTTTTTGAAAATGGTGACAATGGCCATGATAAAGCCGCCGATCGCGCCACCAATCATCAATGGAGGGGAAGGGTTGTGCCAGGTGTAGAGTGCGGTGGTCAGGATGAGAAATAGCCCGATTGCGGTCTTGTTGACCGCACCTTCCAGCGTCATCGTGTTCATTCCCTGTGAGGAAATGTTGAATGTTTCTGACCCGAGAGCCGGGTTTCCGCTTCTGAATGAGAGTGAGCTTGCCATGATTGACTCCTTTAGCCGTTCGGCTGCCGAATTCTGCCATTAAAGATCATCGGTTTCAACTGTAACTTTCGACTTATGTTGCCACGGCGGGGGCATCAAGATAGCTTGGCCAAGCAATATAAAACCATGCAACTTTCACTTTCTGTCAGAATCGCCGAGGAGTTTTTGTCGAAGGAAAAGGCCTCCATGCCACTCGATGAACTGGCCGCCTTGGCCAAGCGTTGTGGCTATGGGGCGCTGTGCATGCGGGCGTCTCAGGTGGGGATCCAGTCGTCACCGGAGGCCGTTGAGGCGGCTGTGGATTGTTTGAGCGCCAATGGCTTGGCCGTGAGCATGGTCACCGGCGATTTTGACACGGTTTACAATAACGAAAACGGGCCAAGTGCACTGCAAAACATTACGCCGTACCTGCGCTTGGCCAAGCGGTTGGGTGCTCCGCGAATCCGGGTGGCGTTGAAGAAAGAATCGGATATCTCGCATGCCCAGCGTGCGGCCGATGAAGCCGCCGAACAGGATGTTCAACTGGTGCACCAGTGTCATACGTTGAGTCTTTTTGAAACGGTGGAAAGTATCGAGCGGACGTTGGGCGCGATCGACAGACCAAACTTTGGCTTGGTTTACGAGCCGGCTAATTTGGAGATTTGCCGACAGGATTACGGAGAGGAAACCATCAAGCGCTTGGCCAAGTGGATCTTTAATGTCTACCTTCAAAACCAAGCGCTGAAACCGGACGGTGCTGTTACGCTGCCAACCTGGTGCGTGGGAGATGTGTCGTTCGACTTAATCTCAGTTCACGATCCGGGTGGGGTCGATTATGGCTGTGTTTTCGATGGCTTAAAATCAATCGGGTACGACGGGACGGTGACGGTGCATCAGTCCGCCCAGCCCGGCGAGACGCCGGAAGAATCCGCCTCACGAACAGCCGACTACCTGCGCACATTAATTTGAAAAAATGAAAACGAGACAATTCCATTATTTGACAGTCATCGTTGCGGCCCTATTCGGAGTGTCGGTTGCGGCGACGGCGAATCCTTTGTCATTTGGCCTCGATGGAACTCAGCGGGAGTTGTTCGTCGATGAGTACCTGATCGAAAAAATGACCGGTGACGTGCGTCAACAGTTACAATTGCCGGAACCGAGGGAGGTGGTGCTGACTACCGATGCGCCTTGGGAAGGGAACACCTGCGCTTATTATACCATCTTTCGGGATGGCGATTTGTTTCGGATGTACTACCGCGGTTCTCATTGGGACACCGCCACAAAAGAAGCCACGCACCGGGAGGTGACCTGTTATGCGGAGAGCCGTGACGGAGTGAATTGGGTGAAGCCGAACTTGGGGTTGTTCGAATTCAATGGCTCGAAGGAAAACAACATCGTGCTCGACGGATTGGGAACGCATTGCTTCGTGGCGTTCAAGGATGAAAATCCGAATGCTCGACCCGAAGCCCGGTACAGGGGAGTTTCCCGTGGTTGGCCGCTCGGTAAAACAGGGCTGTATATTTATGAGTCGCCGGATGGGATTCGCTGGAAGATGACGCAAAGCGAACCGGTCATCACTCAGGGCGCATTCGATTCGCAAAATCTGGCGTTCTGGGATGGGCGCATTGGCAAGTATCGGGAGTATCACCGGATATTCGTGAACGGTATCCGGGCGGTCATGACAGCCACGTCTGATGATTTTGTTCAATGGTCCAAACCGGAGTTGCTGCGATATCAGAAGGGTATCCCCGATCAGCATCTTTATACCAACGCCATACTGCCGTATTCTCGAGCGCCTCACTTGTACCTAGGGTTTCCGACACGATACCTGCCGAGTGATGGCCAACGTGTTGAACCCACCTTGATGATCAGTCGGGATGGGCTGAATTTTCACCGATGGCTGGAACCGATCGTTCCGGAGAGCGCGCCCAAGGATCGCGGGGGGAACCGAAGTAATTACATGGCTTGGGGTGTGGTGGAGGTTCCGGGACGCCCAAACCACCTGTCGGTCTACGCGACGGAAGCCTATTACGCTGGCCCGGACAGTCGGTTACGCCGATTCGAATACCGCAAGGACGGTTTCGTATCCAT
>CAJXAU010000114.1 GCA_913050205.1 uncultured Verrucomicrobiota bacterium | reverse complement strand
CGATCGTCCGCGCTTGGCCAAGCGACGCCAGTGCGAAGAGTGCCGCCAAGAGCTACCTGACTTCCATGAAAGATTTAATTTATCAGGGATGTGACGGCCATTTACCGGAAATCCTCGATGGCGATTCTCCCCATCAACAGAGGGGTTGTGATGCCCAAGCTTGGGCCATGTCCGAACTACTCCGAGTTCAACAACTGTTCGATTAAGGCATAGTCACGTTCAGGCTGCACTCAATGTTTGTAGTAACGTTGATGCTGGCGTGTTAAATTGGTAAGCCTCCCTTATTTTGGCGATTACGGTGGAGTGAGTTTTATTTTAGCTTTTGCAGGCTTTGGATTCCGTAGCGTTGGGAGATTCGGACGTTGGCTTGTTCGAGTTTTTCGGCATCGAGGATAATTTTTTCCAGAGTGCTTCCTTTTTTAAATTCGAGGATATGGAAGCCGTCTTTTGGTTTCTCGAGTGCCTTGGCTAAGTCTTCCAACGTTGAGATCAGGTTGCCGTTGGCTTTCTCGATGATGATGTTTTGTGATGATCGTTGCTGGTAGCCAATGTTGTAAAAGTCCGGCAATACGAGCGAGAGAACCACGAGTGATTTCTGATCTTTCTTTGCTTTTTGGTTGTTGTAAAAGACCAAGCGGAAGGGAGCGCTGCGTTGCCAGTCGCTCCCCCAACTGCTGAGAAATTCGGCTGAGAGAGGCACGAAAACCAGGCCGCCTGCGATTAGGTAGGTAGGTTCGACATCGCTTGGCCGATCCATGACGAGGTTGTCTGAAAAGTCGGCTTTTGGAAGTTTGTAGTCGATGTCCTGCACCTTGCCGTCACGCCATATTTTTAATTTCAAGATATCTCCGGCCCATTTGTTGCGGCAGGCCAGATATTCCATGATGACGTGGCCGTAGTCGGGATCGAGGTAGTCACCTTGGATGTCGATAGGGAACCCGGCGACTTCAAGAATGATGTCGTGAAGTTTAAGGACGGATTTTTTGCCGGGTTTAATGACTAGTACGCCTCGCGGGGCACCGTCTAATTTGAAGTAATCCGTTACGGCTGGGTTGGAAGCTGGTTGCCATATGAAATCAAAATAACCCAATCCTTTATACTGATCGGCCTTACGTAGTTTGAGTACGTCGGTGATGAACGTTGCTGGTATCACGGAGCAGGTGCTCCCGCTTTTGCTTGCCACAAGGCCAACGACACGTCCGTTATTGACCATGAGTTCGGCCTGGCCAGCGCCCTCGATTTCGGAACTGGCCTTGAGTTCGATTCGTGGTGCCTGGTTGAAGTTCGCGTCGGCCACGGTAAAACGACTGAACTCAGCAGCGCGTTTCTCGATGTTGCCGCCGCGCCAACGAATAACTTGAAGGTCTTCTTTTAGGCCGTTGGCATCTGCGAATTCTATCGCCTTCAACCCTTCCCAGAATTCGTCATCCTTGACTCCAATGATGGCGAGATTTGCCTGATAGTCGATCCACTTTACTTCGCCGTTGGTCCACTTGCCTCGACCGCCTTTCTGCAGTCTTACGAGCGTGTGGTTGGCCAAGCCGGCGGCGGTTGTCAGCAGTTCCTTGCCCTCGATGACGGCACCGAACTTTGAGACTGATTGGGCTCGCTTGTCCCACGGAATGCGGAAGTTAAAGTTGTTCCGTGTGACGTCCAGCAGGACGATGCTGTCCTGCCAGTTGGCCTTGGCTTCATCCGCTTGGCCAAGCGCTTGGCCGGTGAGGAGCAGTGATACGGCTAAAATTAGTTTTGGAAGTTTCATAGTCTGCGGTCTGCCGGGATTCCGTAAGTGTTCAGGATGGTTTCGTGTGCTTCGTTGGCTTTGTCCTTGTCGAGAGACTCAATCGTACCGGAGGCGAATTTGATCAAGTGTTGTGGCTTGTCGTTGGTCTCGAATGCCTCGATCAAGTCGCTGAGCGATTCGATTCTTTTGCCGTTGATTTCGTCCACCATGGCCCGGCTGGCCAAGCGGATATCAGCGTTGGCTGGATGGGCGAGGGTGGCGGCAAGGACGACCGGTTCTTTTCGCATTTTTTCCGGTCTTTCGTTTTTCATGTAGTACAACTCATAAATCATTTCAAGGTTGGCCACGTTTCGCCAGTTGCGTCCGAAAGTTTTTACGTAGTCCAGAGTCAGTGGAGTGAAAACCAATCCTGCGTAGACGAAATAGCGGGGTGGGGCGTCGTAGAGATTGCCGGTGTTTTCCTCTTCTTTGCGGACTTTCATCGGGACGGCAACTTCGATTTCTTTTTTGTCCCGCCAAATCTTGAGTTTCAGTTTCTCCCCATCCTGTGGTTCCTGAAACGCGGCCGTGCAATAGACCCGATTCCCCTGTAGCAGGATTGAGCCGTCACTACCGACCCGGTGTCCGCCAACCTCGAGAATGACATCATCTTTCTTCAGGATTCCGGCCTTTTCAGTATAGGACGCGAGACTGTCAATGCGGGCACCGTCTCCTGTGGCGGGCAAACCAAGATATTTTCGATAGGCAGGATTTTGCAGTGACACGATTCGCACGCCTGCCTTGGGGAATCCGTGATATTTGCCGTCCCGGATGTCATCGAGGAAATGGTCGATAACCGATGGCGGGATAAAGAAGCCGGTTGCCTCCAGCCCGGGAATGCCCATGAAGGCAACACCGACGACCTTGTCGTCTTGAAAAACAGGCCCACCACTGTTACCGGGGTTAATCGCGGCGTCGGTCTGGACTGAGAGAAACGCCTTGTTGCCGATGTGTACATAATTCTGCATCTCGATCCGCGAAACAACGCCGCGCGTATAGCTGATTTGTTCTCCGCCGGCGGGATAACCGCAGGTGATCACGGTTGATTGAACTTTGGGCAATTCACCAAATGTAACCGGCTCGAGCCCATCAAAGAAACCCGGCGTGATAACCTTGAGCACTGCGAGATCGGCCTCATGTGAAATGTGCTCCACCTGTGCAAGCCAAGGGCGGGGATCCTGAAACCGGCGCAGGACGATCTGCTTGGCCCAACTCACGACGTGCGCGTTTGTCATGACGCGATCGCCCTCAATAATGAATCCGGATCCGCTGGAAGCGGCTACCGGGTTATTCCTCCACGGGGCATCCCAGACCGGGGTCTGGCTATGTACCAAGACCTGCACTACAGATCGCCCCAATTCTGCCGCTTGGCCAAGCGAAGCCAGAACTGTGAAAAGCAGGGTAGTAAAGAGTAATCTCACGCGCACACGTTCTGCCCCAATCGACTGAGGGTCAAGGGCAAAGAAAAACGCCCGGCCGAAGCCGGGCGTTTGAATTATCTTTATGGCGCTTGGCCAAGCGCTTGGTTTAGCCCAATGCGGCTTGTGCAGCAGCCAAGCGAGCCACCGGCACGCGGAACGGTGAGCAGCTCACGTAGTTCAAGCCAAGGCTGTGGCAGAACTTGACACTGCTTGGCTCACCACCGTGCTCGCCGCAGATGCCGAGCTTGATGTTTTTGCGGGTGCTGCGGCCTTTGGTTGCGGCGATCTCCATCAATTGGCCAACGCCGGTTTGGTCGACCACGGCGAACGGATTGTTGATGACAATTTCCTCCTCTTGATAGTTCGGGAGGAATGAGCCGGAGTCGTCGCGGCTCATGCCAAGCGCAGTTTGTGTCAGGTCGTTCGTGCCGAAGCTGAAGAACTGGGCTGTCTCGGCGATCTCGTCAGCGGTCAGAGCGCCACGCGGCACCTCGATCATCGTTCCGACGAGGTAGTTGAGTTTCACGCCTTTCTCCTTGGAAACTTCCTTGGCCACGCGGTGGACAATCTCGGCCTGTAACTCGAGTTCCTTGCGGAAGCCGACGAGCGGGACCATGATTTCCGGTTTCACCTTGACCTTCTTTTTCTGAACGTTTGCAGCGGCCTCAAAAATGGCGCGAACCTGCATCTCGGCAATCTCCGGGTAGGAGATGGCAAGTCGACAACCGCGATGGCCAAGCATCGGGTTGAACTCGTGCAAATCTTCGACGCGCTTTTTGATTGCGGCCGGCTTCACTTTGAGTTTCTTGGCTAGGTCATTGATCTGTTTGCTGTCGTGCGGCAGGAACTCGTGCAACGGCGGATCGAGCAACCGAATTGTTCCCGGCAACCCATTCAATGACTTGAAGATCGCCTCGAAGTCTTTGCGCTGATAGGGCAGCAGTTTTTTCAATGCCTTACGGCGATCCGCCTCGTTATCCGCGAGGATCATCTGGCGAACAGCATCGATGCGGTCGCCCTCGAAGAACATATGCTCAGTGCGGCACAGGCCGATGCCGCTAGCTCCGAATGCCACGGCGTTTTTGACCTGGCCCGGGGTGTCGGCATTGGTGCGAACCTGCATCTTGGTGGCTTTCGCGCACCATGTCATGATCTGGGTGAAGTTCTTGTAGGTGCGGCTGCGCTTGGCTGAAGCCTTGTTTTCAAGCAGGCCCTGAATGACCTCAGACGGGGCGGTTTTCACTTCGCCTGCGAAGATTTCGCCGGATGTTCCGTCGATGGAGAGGTAATCGCCTTCCTTGAAATTCTTGGAACCGATTTTCATCGTGCGCTTGGCGTAGTTGATCTGCACATCGGCTGCGCCGCAGACACAAATCTTGCCCATTTGGCGTGCAACAAGTGCAGCGTGCGAGCTGACACCACCGCGGGCGGTTAGAATGCCGTTGGCCGCGATCATACCGCGCAGATCCTCCGGGGAGGTCTCAAGACGAACGAGCAACACCTCTTCGCCCTTGCCCTTGGCGGCCTCGGCGCGATCGGCATTAAAGTACACCTTGCCGGTGGCAGCACCGGGGCCAGCCGGAAGTCCCTTGGCGATGGCCTTGACCTTTTTCACTGCAGCCTGGTCGAACACCGGGGCAAGCAATTGGTCAAGGTCGTCCGCCGGAATGCGCTTCACGGCATCCTTCCAGGTGATCAGTTTTTCCTTCACCATCTCGCAAGCGATGCGAACGGCGGCGAGGCCGGTACGTTTACCGTTGCGGGTCTGAAGCATGTAAACCTTCTTTTCCTCGATGGTGAATTCAAAGTCCTGCACATCGCGGAAATGCTTCTCGAGAACCTTGCAGATGCGGAGTAACTCTTTATGTGCACTCGGCAGTACTTTTTTCAGTTTGACGACTGGGTCGGGGGTGCGGACACCGGCAACGACGTCCTCTCCCTGTGCGTTCATCATGAACTCGCCCCAGAATTCGTTCTCGCCTGTGGCCGGGTCGCGGGTGAATGCCACGCCGGAACCGGAATCTTCGCCGGTGTTACCGAACACCATGGACTGAACGTTCACGGCCGTGCCCCACTCGGCAGGGATATTGTATTTGCGGCGATACACAATCGCTCGGTCGTTCATCCATGAACTGAAAACGGCCCCGACGGCACCTCGGAGTTGTTCCCAAGGGTCGTTCGGGAAGGCCTTACCGGTGCGGCTCTTGACGAGTTTCTTAAATTCGTTGACCAACACCTTGAGGTCATCAGCGGAGAGATCGGTGTCCTCGGCGTGAGCATTGCCGAGCAGTTTTTTCTTCACCTTCTCGATCACCAACTCGAACGGCTCCTCGTCCTCGGATGGCAGTTTTTGCACGCCCATGACAACGTCGCCGTACATTTGGATGAAGCGACGGTAGCTGTCCCAAGCGAATCGAGGATTGCCGCTGGATTCGGCCAATGCATCCACTGTTTCGTCGTTCAGGCCGAGGTTCAGGATGGTGTCCATCATGCCTGGCATGGATTCACGAGCACCGGAGCGGACGGAAAGCAGCAGCGGGTTGCTCTTGTCGCCAAATTTCTTGCCGAGCTGTTTCTCCATCAGTTTTACGCCTTCCTCCATCTGCGCCTGAAGCACCTTGGGATAGGTACGCTTGTTGGCGTAGTAATAGGTGCAGACCTCCGTGGAAATGGTGAAGCCCGGAGGCACCGGCAAGCCGATGCGGGTCATCTCGGCGAGGTTCGCGCCCTTGCCGCCGAGGAGTTCCTTCATTTTGCCGTCGCCATCGGTTTTTTTGCCGAAGTGATAGACGTACTTAGTAGCCTTCTTTGCTGCCATAAACTTTGTTTCGTTTCTTGGGAATGCCGGG
>CAJXAU010000113.1 GCA_913050205.1 uncultured Verrucomicrobiota bacterium | reverse complement strand
GACATCAACCAGCCCGCGAGCCTCAACCTCGATCTCGTCCGGACGATCATCCTCGCGATGGGCGACTACAATCTCGAGCAGCCAAGTCGCGAGTCGTTTACCGGCTTCGAGGTGCCATTCTCGCTCGCGGCCCATCCCGGGTTGGCCAGCGCGATCGCCACTCAGGCAGCGCCATTGATGAACTCACTGCACCGGGATCTTTATCGTGAAGCCGGACGCCTGCTCGCGATGGTCAACGCCGACCAACCCGAGTTGGTTGGCAACCTGTTGGAAACCATCTCGCCCGATACCGATCCGGTGGAGGACTTCCACAAACTGATCGTCATGGCCAAGCTGCCATCGACGTTGCCGGATGCGGATCTGCCACGCTTGGCCAATGCACTGATGAGTCTCGACACCAAGCTGCAAAGCAGGGGGACACGGCCCAAGCTGAACTGGACGATGCGTTTCGTGGACATCGCGCAGGCGCACGCCACCAAGCAGCCCGGCTTGGCCAAGCGACTGATCGCCCACGAAAATTTCCCCACCGGAAGCCATCTGGCCTATGCCCGGTCGCTGGGCGGCGACGAACGCCATGCCGCAGCCGGACGTTTTCTCGCCGCCGCAAAAAGTGACCCGGCATTTGTTTTGTCGACCGACCTGCTTGATCTGCTCGATGCCCTTCCCTCCGGGGATGTGCTGCCGCTGCTCCGCCGGCATTGGGATAATCTCGGGCTTCGGCCCGCAATTTTGCAGCGCTTGGCCAAGCGCTTGGCCTCGGAGGATCGGCCGCTGTTTCTGGAAGCCCTGTTGTCGCGCGATACGAATCTTGCCAACGCTGCCCTGTCCGCACTAAAGCGATTACCGGCGAGTGACCAGCCAAGCGATTGGGCGCTCTTAATCCGCAAACTGCGGCGTGAGTGCGGCCCCAAAGGCAAGGCCGAGACAAGGAGGGAGGTTGCCTCACTTTTGGCCAAGTGGAGCGACCACACCGTTGCGGCGGTTCAGGAAAAAAGCAATCGACCGGTTGACCTGCTTGCGGCGTGGCAGCCGGTTTTTGAACGGTTCGACAAGGCGCATCCCAAGTTGAAGGGGGCGGCCTTTGAGGCCGGTCTGGTTGATGCCGCCAAGTGGGAGGCCATCCTCGGGAAAGTTGATTGGGAAGAAGGCGACCCGGCCAAGGGTCGGCAGCTTTACGTGAACCGTGCCTGTCAGGGTTGCCACTCCGGCCCTGGAGCGCTTGGCCCGGGGCTGAGCGGTGCGGCCAAGCGGTTCTCACCGGATGATTTGTTTCGAGCGATTTTGTTCCCGAACCGGGACATCTCCCCGCTGTACCAGTTTAACGAGTATCGGTTGCGCAATGGGGATGTGCACGTGGGGCGCACGGCGTTTTACGCTGCGGACAGTGTCGTGCTGCGAACCGGCGCGGGGATTGTCCGGCTCGATCAGGCGGAGATTATTTCGCAGCAGACGAGCGAGCGCTCAATTATGCCGGAAGGCCTGCTTGAGGGATTGAGTGAACGCGATTTGGCCAATCTGTACCAGTACCTGAAATCACTCTGACCGGAACAGTAACCGGGCGATCGCCGGTAATAGAACGATGGCACAAACCATGTTCATCAGGAACATGAACATCAGCAGGATGCCCATGTCGGCCTGAATTTGCAGCGCAGAAAACGCCCACGTGCCAACCCCGACCGAAAGCGTCAGGCCGGTGAACACGATCGCGCTTCCAGCCTGTGTCATCGCGGCGTCCATCGCTTCTGCGAACGCCAGCCCTTTTTTGCGCTGCGCGAGAAAACAGCTAAACAGGTAAATCCCGTAGTCCACCCCCTCGCCCACGCCCAGCGCGACCACCGGTAGCGTCGAGGTTTTCAGTCCGATGTCCATCCACAGCATCAGCGTATGCGCCAGCACCGATACCAGCGCTAATGGCAACACGATACAGATCACGATTCTTATCGAGCGAAAGCTGGCGTAACACAACAGGATCACCGCCGCGAAAACATAAATCAAAATCGGAAACTGCGCCTCACGCACCACCTCGTTCGAGGCCGCCATGACGCCGGCATTGCCGCCCGCGAGGCGAAAGCGCACCTTCTCCCGGCCGTGGTTTTCATCGAACGCCTTCACCGCGGTGACCACCTTTCGAAGGGTTTCTGCCTTGTGATCCTCGAGAAACACCATCACCGGCAGCACGCTGCCGTCGAGATTGGTCAGGCCGGTCGAGGTTTCCACACGACCCACCGCCTGCGCGAGCATGTCGCGGTTGAACGGCAACACCTGCCACTTGAGACTGCCCTCGCTGTAGCCGGAATTGATTTTGCGCGCCATACCGGCCAGCCCCAGCACGCTCTTTACGCCCTCGACATTTTTCAGGTGCCACTCAAAGCGGTCGAGCAGTTCCATCACCTCGTAGTCGACCGAGCCGTCCGGCACGGTTTCCGTGAAGGCGATGAGCACATCGACACCGAGGTTGAAGTTTTCCGTGATCACCGCCGTGTCCTGATTGTACCGGGATTCGGGACGCAACTCTGGCACTCCCTGATGCAGGTCACCCACCTCAACCCGGGCCGCCCGCTCAAAGCCAAGCGCAAACAAGATCACTCCCACAATCACCAAGCCCTTGGCCAAGCGCGGCCGGGTGACCGATGCCACCTTATGCCAGAACACCACCGTCTTCTCCTTGCGCCGGGCCACCCGCTCGCGGTATCCGGCCCTTGGCCTGAGGTAGGACAGCATCAGCGGCAGCAAGACAAGGTTGGTCACGATGATTGCCGCCACGCCCACGCTGGCCGCGATGGCCAGTTCGCGGATGGTTGGCACCGGAATGAGCAGGATGGTTATGAAGCCGATGGTATCAGTCAGCAATGCCACGCCACCCGGCACCAGCAATTCGCGGAATGCGGAGCGCGCCGCCTCAACCGGATCCACACCCTCAAACAATTGATTGCGGAACACGCGTACCATCTGCACGCCGTGACTCACGCCGATTGCAAAGACGAGGAACGGCACGAGGATCGACATGGGATCGATGCCATAGCCCATGAGATGCAGTGCGCCAAGCTGCCATGCCACCGCCGCCAGAGAGCATCCCATCGGTAATACCGAGAATAAGAACGACTGTGAGTACAACCAAACCAGCAGTGCCGTGATGACAATCGTGATGCAAAAGAACGTAATCACGTTTAGCGCCCCGTCGCGAATATCGCCCATCACCTTTGCGAACCCGATGATGTGCAACCCGGTTTTCGTATCCTCGTATTTGCCACGCAGCGCCTCCAACTCACTCGCCACGGCGAACGTGTCGAGTGGCTCGTTCGTGTTTGGGTCGATATCGAGGAGGTTCGCCATCACCATCGCGCCGTTAAAGGAGTCGGTCACAAGTCGCCCCATGTAATTCGACTTGAGCGCGTTCTCCCTCACCTTGGCCAATCCCTCGGGCGTTGTCTCGAAATCCGACGGCACTACGTTGCCACCGGTGAATCCGTCCTCCACCACTTCGGTGAACCGGACGTTTGGCGTAAACAACGACGTCACGCTCGACTGATCCACACCCTGCATGGAGTACACGTCCTTTGTCACGGCGTCGAGTTTGTCGAAATACTCTGCCGTAAAGATGTCGCCCTCCTTCGCAACCAACGCAATGATCACCCGGTTAGCCCCGCCAAACTCGGATTGATACTTGCGAAACGTCTCGATGTACCCGTGACCCAGAGGCAGTTGCTTTTCAAAACTTGCATCAACCTTGGTTTGGGTGGCGAACCCGAACAGAACCGCGGTTATCACTAGGAACAAAACAAGAAAACCCAGTCGGTGGCGGAACAGCCATTCTTCCACTCCCGCTAGAAAAGTGGGTTTCGTCATTGCGCCGTACCTTTTGTCAGACCGGGCTGCTCCAGTCGAATGATCCCCCGATCGGTGGTCACCAACAGGCTACCGTCGCCCGCCTGCCAGAGACTAATCGGCACCGCAGCCTTGTCCGGCAATGGAATAACGGAAAACGATTGCCCCTTGTTTTCGCTCACCAACAACTCGCCGGCACCTGCAGACAAAACCATCCGGCCATCGCTCAACCGTGCCCCGCCGTGCAGGAGAGCGTTCGTTGATATCTCGATTCTCTGCCACGCGGCACCGTCCTCGCTCCTGAAAATATTCCCGCGCAACCCGAAGACCACCGCCCCACCCTTGGCCAAGGGCAACGCTCCGAAAAAGGTACCCTCGTACAACGCATCCAGAGGCTCCCACGCTTGGCCAAAATCCATGCTGCGCCAGACCGTGCCAAATTCACCAATTAACCATAGCGCTCCATCGTCGGCTTTCGTGATTTGGTAAAAATGAGGATCGTCGTCCTGTTCCGACTCCGCCCACTTTTCCCCACCGTCATTTGTCGAAAAAAGTTTGCCGTACGACCCAACGATAAAGCCCTGTTTTGGGTTGACGAAAAGGACGTCCAAAAACGCCGTCTCGGGGTCATCAAGTATCTGGACCTTGGCCCAGTTTTCCCCGCCATCCTGCGAGCGCAACACAACCGACTGATGACCGACTGCCCAGACTGTTTTCGCATTTACCCAGTGCACGGCGTTGAGTGTCCGGCGTGTGGGCGCGGGTTGTTGCATCCAGTTTTTGCCGTGATCAGTGGATCGCAGGATGTGGCCCCGCTCACCGACAGCAATGACACCGGCCGCTTGGCCATGGATGTCGTGGAGCACTGAGCGCTTGGCCAAGCGGGCCATCACCGCTGGGCCATCCACCTGCTTGGCCTGCTTGAGTTGCTCGCCCTTGGCCAAGCCGCCCCCAATCACTAACATACAAAACAGTAAACAAGAACGGGCCGAGGAACGCCTCGGCCCGTCTTGGGGTTGGTTGGGTTGTTTGGAAAATAAGTGCACCGAACACACCCACTTGGTTGCTAACGGCGTCCCCGCCGACGCAACGCCGCTGGGGTGTAGTCGCTGGGTTTTGACTGGTAATTGAAATCGTACATCTCGTTTTCGTTGTCCAATCCATGCGCGAGATAGCGCCCGGACAAAATGTCTGTATGAACATCCAGCGTGGAGAAGAATGTCGGTACCTCGTAGTAGTTGACGCAATGTGCCTCGGATATCCTCCACATACGATCCTGATTGTCGTACTGATCCACCACCACCGCACTCCAGCTATCCTCATCAACATAAAAACGACGCTTTTTGTAGATGTGTCGTTTGCCCTCTTTCAGCACGGCATCCACGACCCATACCCGATGGAGTTCATAACGAGCGAGTTCCTGGTTGATGTGCAGCGGCTTGATAATATCGTCCACCTTGGTCTTGTCGCTGTGCAGGGTGTAGGCGTTGTACGGCACGTACATTTCCTTCTTGCCCACCAGCGTCCATTCGTACCGGTCGAGTGCTCCGTTAAACAGGTCCAGTTGATCCGCGGTGCGCATGCCATCCGCCGCTGTGCCGGGATTGTCATAGGCCACATTGGGCGCACGGCGAACACGGCGTTGCCCGGTGTTGTAAACCCATGCCTTGCGGGGCTGACGAACCTGATCGATGGTCTCGTGTACCATGAGGATCGTTCCGGCCAAACGCGCGGGTGAAGTGATCTTCTGCTCAAAATAAGCCGCCACGTTGTTTTCTTCCGTGACTGTCAGGCCCGCGTAGTGAAAGTTCCACAACCATTTTTCTTCAAGCTGAACCAACGTATATTTACCCGAACGCGTCGGTGCTGCCTGGCCAATCTTGCGGATTCCCGTGGCGCCGCGGTAGCGCAAAAGATGATTCCAAATCACCTCCACGCCGCTCTTGGGGATCGGGAACGCGATGCCTCCCGGCAGAATATTCACTCCGTTTCCGTCATGGATCAACTTGATCTGGGCGGCGTATTTTTTGACTGCGTCCGATGAATGCTTGGGAACGGAGGCACTTCGGCGTGTCGGGTAAACCGGCATCTTATAAGTGTCCGGATACTGGGCAAGTAACGCCTTGTGACCATCGGTCAACTTGTCGGCGTACTGGGCCATATTTTGTGCAGTAATGGTGAACAGCACCTCGTCATCCGCAAACGGGTCGGGGTGATGATCGCCCACTTTATAGCCCGCCACCGGCTTGGTGATTCCGCCCTCGTACTTGGGAATGGTTCCATCG
>CAJXAU010000112.1 GCA_913050205.1 uncultured Verrucomicrobiota bacterium | reverse complement strand
ACCCTGACGCGGGCAAGACGACGTTGACTGAAAAGATGCTGATGTACGGCGGCGCAATTCAGTTGGCTGGTTCGGTGCGTTCGCGGAAGAACCAACGTGCGACGACATCCGACTGGATGGAGCTGGAACGGAAACGTGGAATCTCAGTCAGCTCAACCGTTCTGCAGTTTGACTATCGAGGCTATCAGATCAATCTGCTTGATACTCCGGGCCATAAGGATTTTTCGGAGGACACCTACAGGGTGCTCACTGCGGTGGATGCCGTGGTGATGGTGCTCGATGCGGCGAAGGGCATTGAGGCACAGACAAAAAAGTTGTTCGAGGTGTGCCGCCAACGGGGTGTGCCGATTTTCACGTTCATTAACAAGTGCGACCGCCCGAGCAAGGGGGCGATCGAGTTACTCGACGAGGTGGAGAGTGTGCTAGACCTAAAACCGTTCCCGGTAAACTGGCCGATCGGCGACGGGAACGATTTCAAGGGCGTGTACGATCGGTTGAGCAAACAGGTGCACCTGTTTGAGCGGACGACCGGCGGGGCGTACATGGCACCAGTCGAAGTGGGCGACATCACGGATGACTTCGTAAAGGAACGCGTCCCGAGCGACCTCCTCGAGAAGGTGACGGAGGAATTGGAAATGCTCGAGTTGGCTGGGGCGGAATTCGATGACAAAGAAATATTGGCAGGTCGAACAACCCCGGTTTTTTTCGGCAGCGCGATGAACAACTTCGGGGTCGAACTGATCCTGCAGGGATTTCTTGAACATGCGCCATCACCCAAGGGGCGTGCCTCCAGTGTTGAGATGATCGAGCCGACCGATGCGGAGTTTTCCGGATTCATCTTCAAGATTCAGGCGAACATGGATCCGAAGCATCGGGATCGCATCGCGTACATTCGAATCTGCTCCGGCCGGTTTGAAAGGGACATGACGGTGTTTCATTCGCGCACTGGCAAAAAAGTGCGTCTGGCCAGTTCACACCGATTGTTTGGCAAGGAACGTGAGACGGTTAACGAAGCTTATGCGGGGGACATCATCGGTCTGGTGGGGCACTCTGATTTTGGGATCGGTGACACGCTGACCACCCGTAAGGGAGTTGAGTTTCACGAGATCCCCCGGTTCACGCCAGAGAGTTTTTCATACCTGCACAACGCAGATACCGGCAAGTTCAAACAATTCCGACAAGGGCTGGACCAACTGCTGCAGGAAGGTGCCATCCAGTGCCTCAGCCTGAAGGGCAGTGCTGTGGCAATTCCAGTCTTGGCGGCAGTTGGGCCACTGCAGTTTGACGTGGTACAGTTCCGGCTCGAGAGCGAGTACAACGCGGTCACCCGGCTCGAACCGGCGCCGTGGCAGGTGGTGCGTTGGCTGCCGGAGGAGTTTTCCGAGGAGGAGATGGATAGATTGTCGCCACCGACCGGTTCCCGTTTTGGCTGGGATTCGGACAAAAACCCGGTGCTACTTTTTCCAAGTGACTGGGCCGCGAGTTACTTTGAACAAAACAGTGACGGTCTGGCCTTGGCCAAGGTGCCGCCTAATCAGAAAGAGTTGTAACGCCAACGCTTGGCCAAGCGCTTGGTTGCACCATGTCCCAACCCACCCACATCACCCTGCTCGATGCCGCCGACGTTCAGGTGCGGTTCAACGACAACGAAGTACTCAAGGGCGCCTCGTTGACGGTTCGCGATGGCGACCATCTTGGGATGGTTGGGCGCAACGGCTGTGGCAAGTCAACGTTTCTCAAAATCCTCGCAGAGGAGACCCAACCGGACGCGGGGGAAGTCACACGCCGCACCGGGTTGGTAACCGGGTATCTGCCTCAGGACATGGACGTGCCAGCCGATGCCACGGTGATGGATACCATTCGCAGTGGAGCCGATCGTGCGATGAAGCTGCTTGAGGAGTATGAGTCGCTGGCAGCGGACTCAAACCGGCAGACTGAACTGGAACAGCAAATCACCGCAGCGGATGCGTGGAACATCGACACACGCATCAAGACCGCGATGACGCACCTCAACGCGCCAGAGCCGGAGCGGTTGATGGGCACATTGTCCGGAGGGGAAAAAAGACGGGTCGCACTATGCCGTGCAATCATTTCCAATCCTGACCTGTTGATTCTCGACGAGCCAACGAACCATCTCGACACCGACTCGATCGAGTGGATGGCGGAGTACCTGAAAAAGTTTCACGGCGCATTTTTGGTGACGACGCACGACCGCTATTTTCTTGATGAGATTTGTAACCACATCGTCGAGTTGCAGGCCGGCCGGTTCTTTCTGCACAAGGGCAATTACTCGGACTATCTCGAGTCAAACCTCGCTCGCATGGAAAACGAGCAGGCGCTCGAGCTGAAGCGGAAACGGTTTTTGCGAAGGGAGCTGGACTGGATTCGCCGTGGCCCGAAGGCGCGTACGACCAAGGCCAAGTTTCGTGTGGACAAATTTCACGGGATCAAAAACACGCAGGGGCCGGACAAGGAACTGGAAATGGAATTGATCATCCCGCCGCCAGGCCAACTGGCCAATCGTGTGGTGGATCTGATCAACGTAAATCTTGAACTGGGTGGACAAAAGTTGATCGACCGTTTCGATTTCAACTTCGAGGCCGGGATGCGCATCGGTATCTGTGGCCGAAACGGACTTGGGAAAACCAGCCTGCTTAGGATCGTGCTCGGGCAATTGAAACCAACCGGCGGCAGCCGGAAGGTAGGCGTGCTAACCCAGTTCAACTACGTCGATCAGGAACGCATCCAGCTCGACCCGGAAAAGACGCTGCTCGAGGAGGTGGCCGAGGGTTCGGACATGATCGATTTCGGGAACGGGCGGCTGGCAATCCGTGCCTACCTGCAGCGGTTCGGCTTCAACCCCAAGCGTATCAACATGAAAGTGAAGAGCTTGTCCGGTGGTGAAAAGAGCCGACTGCTGCTGGCCCGCATCCTCAAGCATGGGGGCAACTTTCTCATCCTTGATGAGCCGACAAACGACCTTGACCTTCCGACTCTGCGCCTGCTCGAGGAGGCACTCCTTGCGTTCTCCGGATGTGTGCTGGTTGTGAGCCACGACCGTTATTTTCTCAACCGGGTTTGCACCGGTATAATCGCGTTCGAAGGAAACAGGCAGGTGGTCTATAACGAAGGCGACTACGAGTACTACCGGGAGAAACTGGCAGAGCGACGTTCCCGCTTGGCCAAGCGGGAGGCACCGGCCAAGGTCAGGCCCTCCAAGCCGGATACTCCCAAGGCACGTAAATTAACTTGGAAAGAGAAAAATGAACTCGAAGGGATGGAGGCAGCGATCCTTGAAGCGGAGGAGGAAGTGATGAGGATCGAGGCGGTATTTGCCGACCCGGAATTCCACGCAAAGCACGGGGGCAAAACCAGCGAGTTGACGGTGGAGATGGAGCAGGCGAAAAAGAAGGCCGCCGAACTTTACGCCCGCTGGGAGGAACTCGAGGAAATCCGGCAGGGTGCCGGTCAGTGATCAGTCGCTGGAGACTCTTCCGCCGAGGTAGTTGGCACGGCTTCCGGAATCTCCTGTCGCGGTGCAGCCAGCATCTCTTTCAACTCCTTGCCGGCACGAAACTTGACGACAGACCGTTCCGGGATCTGGATGTCCACCCCGGGGTTTTTCGGGTTTCGACCCACCCGCTGTTTGCGGGTCTCGATCTTGAAGACTCCAAAGTTCCTGAGTTCCACGGTTTGACCACTTGCCAGCGAATCCCGGATGGCATCCAGCGTCTCGCTGATGACGTCTGAAACCTGGGTTTGATGCAGCTTCAGATCCGGCTTGATGGCCAAACGCACTCGTGTCGCCAAATCACGCTTGGTCACGGTACGCTTGTCATTTGCTGGAGAGCTCATGGCCGATTAGTTGCTGAGGGGACAGGCTTACTCCAATTAGCCCAATCAGTCAACCCTGTTTTTTATAAAAATTGGCCTCTTAAACGCCCTAACTCACGCTTGGCCAAGCGCTTGGCACTACGAAAGGATCGGTTTAATGACATGAGCTTCATCCTCAACCCCGGTCAACCGGGCGTCCAATCCCTGAAAACGATGCGTAAATGTCTGAGGCTCAATACCTAATAGATGTAGCATGGTGGCGTGCAAATCGCGCACATGGGTGCGGTTGACGGCGGCATGGTAGCCCAATTCGTCCGTTTCGCCGTGGGTAACACCGCCCTTGATGCCTCCACCGGCCAGCCACATTGAGAAGGCCCGCATGTGGTGATCGCGGCCTGCGGTGGCACCTTTCCCCTGAAACATCGGGGTGCGCCCAAACTCACCGCCCCAAATAACCAGCGTGTCATCGAGCATGCCACGTTCCTTGAGATCCTTCACCAGCGTGGCGCTGGGATGGTCACAAAGGCCGCAGCAGATTTTCATATATCGGTCGAGATCGCCGTGATGGTCCCAGCCGCGATGGTAAAGATGAATGAAACGTGTGCCACGCTCGGCGAGCCGACGGGCGAGCAGACAGTTGGCGGCGAACGAGCCGTCCATCCCCTTGACGCCGTACTTGTCGAGCACGTGCTGGGGTTCATCATCGAAGTTCATCAACTCCGGCACACTGGTCTGCATCCGGAATGCGAGTTCGTATTGTGCAATGCGCGATTCAATTTCCGGATTGGCCACCTGTCGGTCTCGGAGTCGGTTTAATTTGCCAACTGTATCGATGAAGTTTCGCTGTTGGTCGCGATTGATACCGGGTGCGGAACGAACGTAGTGTACCGGGTCGCCCTTCGAGTAGAACTGCACGCCCTGAAATTTACTCGGCAAAAACCCGGCGCCCCATTGTCGCGAGGAGATCGGTTGCGGGTTGCGACCGCCTTCACTCGTCAACACCACAAAGCCGGGCAAATCGTCGCTCATCGAGCCCAACCCGTAGGTCACCCACGAGCCCATGCTCGGCCGGCCGGAGATGGACGTGCCGGTGTTCATCACGGTATGCGCCGGGTCGTGATTGATCTGATCCGTATGCATCGAGCGCACAATGGCAATATCATCGGCGATTCCGGCGATGCCCGGCAGGATGTCAGAAATTTCCTGCCCCGATTGTCCGTGTTTCCGGAATTTGAAAATTGGACCGAGACACTTGAGTTGCTGGTTTTGCAGCTGGGCGATCGGCTGGCCCTTGGTGAACGACTCCGGCATGGGTTGCCCGTCGAGCTTGGCCAAGCGCGGTTTGTGATCGAACGTCTCCAAGTGGGACGGCCCGCCGGCCATGCAGAGAAAAATCACGCGCTTGGCCTTGGGAGCGAGGTTGGGCAGCCCCGGCAGTCCGCCCCTACCCTGTGCAGCCCCAAGCCAGTCCGGCTTGGCCAAGGCCGAAAGTGCGGCGGCTCCGAGGCCAAGCGAGGATCTGCTAAGAAAGGATCGCCGGTTAATCTGGTTCAGTACGGTTTGCGGTGTGGGAGACATGTCAATTTCGGGTGATGGCTTCGCTCAGGTTCAGGAACGCAAGGGCGACACTGGCCCAGCCGGCGGTTTCAGTGGGCGAAAGGTGGGCCGGCAGTTTGGCCAGACCGACGCTGAGCAGTTCGTCGGCGGCCTTGGCGTCGTTGGCATAACGGTCCAGTGCCTGTTGCACAAATCCGATAGACACCTTGAGTTCGTCATGGGTCGGGGCGCGCCCAAGTGCAGTTTGCCATGCCCAGGTCAGGCGTTCGTCATGGGTCGTGCCGCCCTCGCTCAGAATGCGAATGGCGAACCCCTTCGCCGCCTCAACGAACGTGGGATCGTTCATCAGCGTCAACGCAGCGAGGGGCGTGTTGCTAACCGGGCGTTGCGCGGTGCATTCCTCACGCGTTGGCGCGTCAAACGCCCGGAGCATCGGGTGCAAAAACTGACGCTGCCAGTGCATATAGACACCGCGCCGATACTGGTTTGCATTGGTGTCAGGCGTGTAGGTGCGCTTGGGAAAATTCAGCGGTGCGTAGTATCCGGCCGGCTGGTAGGGCCGCGAAACCGCACCACCCATTCGTCCATTAAGCAGCCCACCGATTGCCAGTGCGTTGTCGCGAATGGTCTCCGCCGGGAACCGATACCGGCCCTGCCTCGCGAGTAACCGATTGGCCGGGTCGTGCTCGAACGCGCTGGCCTCAACGAGGGATGACTGGCGATACA
>CAJXAU010000111.1 GCA_913050205.1 uncultured Verrucomicrobiota bacterium | reverse complement strand
TTTTTGCCGCTGTAATATCTGCGCTTGGGATCATTGGGCTCGGGCCAGTTTCCGTTATCCGAAATCTCCAGCATCACACCGTCTGCCTCGGGCGCCTTCCATGCGAGCCGTAGATACCGAAATTCACCGGGGCCGGGGTTTTCGCGAATCTTGAACGACCAGTTGGGAATGCGTGCGGAGTATCTCTGCAACGGTGTGATTTTCAGGGAGGCGATGCCGCTGGCCTTGTCGTTGGTATCGATCGAGGCGGTGCCTCCGCCTTCGTTGAGCCATTTCAAAATCTCGGGGTTGTCCTCGAATAAAACCCGGCGAATGGGTGGTCGTCTCAGCCAGGCAATGACGTTGGCAACGTCCTGCGGCTTGAGCACGACACCCAGCGATTCTGGCATGAGCGATACGTCCAGTGAGCTGATGGATTTAATGTCCTTTCGCAACACGTCCAGTTGCACGCCGTCAGGGAGATTGAGCGTGAGGCTGCTGGCGGATTCCCCGGCAAGCACGCCACTCAGGACGCGGCCGTCCCGGGTCTCCACAGTGTAGGTTTCATACCCGCCGACGATGGTTGCGCTGGGGGCAAGGATATCGTGCACGATCGTTTCTTCCGCCCGTCGGAACTCGGCTGTCAGATCCGGCCCCACGGCGAAACCGATGTCGTGTGCCTTGTGGCAGGTGGCGCAGTGCTGGCTGAAAACTTTTTGGCCGGCATCCGTGTCGCGCTTGGCAGACAGTGCATCGATGTACTGTTTGAGTTTTTTGGCGTCGGCAGGGCGGAGTTTTGCAAATGCCTGTTTGGCGCGTTTGGCCAAGACGTCGTCGGCCTGGAGCAGGGCGGTGCGTTGTACGGCACTCAATACGGCGGGAGCGAGTTGGCCATTCTCCAGCGCGGCAATGATTGCCGGGAAATGTTCCTTGCGGGCGAATGCTGTCTCGAGGATGGCACCGCGCACGGCCGGGGTGGCATCGGGATAGGCGGCGAACAGACCGGTTGCGATGGATGGATCATTCTCACTGGCCAAACTTTTCACCGCAGCCAGACGATGCTCGACCGGCCTTTGTACATTGGCCACCTCTTTCAGGGTTGCGGCCAGACGGACTTGGCGATCCTCTTCCGACTCGAGTTTCATCAGCCGAATCAGGTCGGTGGCGACACTTCGCAGATCGGGATGTCCCTTGGTTGAATAATGAAAGAGGGTGGTGAACTGGGCGTCGCTGATACTGATGAAGGTCGGTGTCTTTAGCGGGGCACGCAGGCCGTTGAGACACTCCAGTTGTAGGCTGCGGTCCTTCATATGTTCCACGAGAGAGATTACGTCCGAGATTTCATCGCCCCGTTTTCGGGACGCAACCGCGCTGCAAAGTTGCCGTACGAGCCCGCGCGCCTTGCCAATCGATTCCGGTTCGGAGGTGAGCAACACATTGAGCATGTCGGCAGGGCGGTCTCCCAGTGAACTGAGGATGGCACCGTCGATCCACGTTTCGTCGAGGTGACGCTTGGCCAAGGCGGCCAGCGCACGTGTGGCGCTGATATCGTTAAACTCGCCAAGCGAGAGGGCCAACTGCAACCGCACCATCGGGGATGGGTCGACGACCATTTTCAGTGCCGTTCGGAAATGTGGGCGGAAGTTGTCGAACCGACTTTCGGCCAAGCGCAACGCGTGACGGCGCACACCCGGTTGCGCGTGGCCAAGCGCAGCGACGAGGACGTCGTCACTCAGTTGGCCGATGGCCTCGAGTGTGTAAAGTGCGTTCATCGTTCCGGCGGTGTCCCTGGAATCGGTGGTCCGCTTGGCCAAGCCGGGCAACGGCGCGAGCGGCTTGGCATTGTGGCGTTCAGTTAACAAGCGTCGGGCGGTTTGTCGGCGCCAGAAGCGGGGGCTGAACAGTTCGCGGCCAAGCGCTTCGTTGTTGAGCTTGGCCAGATTGGGCGACTTGGGTTCGGGCAAGTCATCGTGAACGAGACGCCAAACCCGGCCATGGTCGCGGCCGTCGTCGAGACCGTATTGCTGCTGCAGATAGCGAGGGATTGCCGAGTAGTCCTCGATGATTTCACGGTAAAAATCGGCGATGTATATCGCACCCTCCGGGCCGATTGAGAGGTGGATCGGATGAAACCAAATGTCAGTGGAGGTGAGGAATTCCGATTTTGATTCACCGGTTGGCCGTCGAACATTCAGCACAACCCCATCGCGATGTATCACTGAGCGATGCACAAAATTCTGTGCCGGCGCGCAGGAGAGCATTTGCCCCTGCAGCCCCGGGAGCGCGTTGTCCGTGTAAACCAGCGGCGAGCAGGCCGAGGTAAAATAGCCGTTTGGGATGGACTCCGCCGCACCGTAACGGTCTCGATAATATTTTCCGAAACCGGGATCGTCCGCTCGCTTGGTGCGCCAGGGATGCGGTTGGCTGGTAGGGAAGGTGGTGTTGTAGCTGGCGGCGTTGCGGCGCGAGGCCCGCACGGCGATGTCGGCGTTGCGCGACAGGTAACGCCACGGCAACGGTGCGACCTGTATGGCCGGCGTGCCGGTGGAGATTACGAAGCGGTCGCCCTCCTCGTTGAAGGTGAACCCGTACGTACTGGTGTGGCCGCTGACCGGCTCGATGGCGGAGCCGTCCGGCTTGATACGAAAACCGGTCACCGGCAGGTTCACCGGCTTGGAGAGGTTGGGGCCGGTGATCCGGCCACCCTGACCGCCGTCGATGTAAATCCAGTTGTCCGGCCCCCACTGCGGTTGATTGATACGACGCTCGATCACGCTAACCTTGAACCCGGTAAAAAGCGTCTCCCTCACCTCGGCTTTGCCGTCGCCGTCCCGGTCCGCGAGAAAAATAATGTCCGGTGCACAGACCGCGATGATGCCGTCGCGTGCGGGGCAGATGCCGAGGCAGGCTGGGATGCCGTCCGCCCAAGTCTCGGCGCGATCCATCACACCGTCGCCGTTGTCGTCGAACAGTTTCTTGACCGTACCGATTTGCTCGGCTTCGGCACGGCGCATCGCATCCTCGTTGGCGGCGATGCGGCGAACCACTCGGTCGAGTTCTCCGGTTTTGTTGAGTTCCTCAATGTCGAACTGCCCTTCGCGGTTGTAACCGTGCAACTCGGCGACAAAGAGACTGCCCTCGGCGTCCCAGCAGACGCCGGAAGGTTGGCGAATGAGCGGTTCGGCGGCGACCAATTCCAGGCGGAACCCGTCCGGCAGCCGTACGGTCTTGAGGCTCTCGGCGGGCGGGAGCGGTTTGGGAGCGTCGGCTGGCTTGGTGATTTGGCCAAGCGCTTGGCCAAGTGGGGCGAGCAGTAGGCTCAGGATGAAAAAACGGATCAGCATCTGCAAATGAGTGGGCGGGAAGCCTAGCAACCGACATCCTGATGCCAAGCCAAAGCCGTTCGACTCAGGGAACGCGCACCTTCAGGTAACCCAAAACAGGCATTTCGATTATACGAATCAAGCGCTTGGCCAAGCTCTTGACGGGGTCTTAAACGAGGCGAAGCCTTGAATCGCTATGCAAAAAAATCGTACTTCCCTCCATTCCCGCAATCGTCATTTGAGACTGAACTCTCGCCGTGATTTTTTGGCCGATGTCGGCCGGGGCATGCTGATCGGCGGTGTCGGCTCCTCGTTGGCCTTTGATCTCGGTTTGGCTCCGGTGTTTGCTGATGAGGGGCCGGGCCGGTTGGACTTTGGCAAACTGGAGCCACTGGTCGCGTTGATGCAGGATCTGCCGGTTCACAAGCTGCAGACGCGGCTGGTTGAAAAACTGAACTCGGGTGTTGAACTGAAAACATTGATCGCCGCCGGGGCTCTGGCCAATGCCCGCACGTTTGGGGGGCAGGATTATGTGGGATATCACACGCTCATGGCACTGGCGCCCGCCTACGAGATGGCGAGTGAGTTGCCCGAGTCGATGCGCCCACTGCCGGTACTGAAGGTGCTGCACCGCAACACGAATCGCATCCAGCAATTCGGTGGGCGCAAGAAAGAAGTGCTGCGACCGTTAGAACCGACTGCGCTTGGCCAAGCGGAGGGCGGGAGCGATTGGCTCCGGTCGGCGACTCGTTCCGCTGACATGGATCGTGCGGAAAACACTTTTGCTGCGTTGGCCGGTCAATCCGTGGGCGAAGCCTACAACCATTTACAATACGCAGTTCAGGACGAGGTCGATGTTCATCGAGTAGTGTTGTCCTGGCGCGCCTGGGCGCTTTTGGATTTTACCGGGACGGAGCAGGCGCACACGTTACTGCGACAGTCCGTGCGTTACTGCGTCAATACCGAGAAAAACCGGCGCCGCAATAATCGAGGCCCGGCTGAGATTCGTTCGGTCCTACCCAAACTGCTGGATGAATATCGGCTGCTCGATCGAAAACCGGGGAACCGGAAAGGCGATGACAGTTGGATCCGCGAACTGAGCCAAGCGGTCTTCGCCGGCACTCGAGAGGCGGCGGCAGGTGCAGTGGCCGCCGCGTTGGCCGAGGGATATGATCCTGAGCAAGTCGGCGAGGCGATGTCGCTGGCGGCGAACCAGCTCCTGCTGCGCGATCCCGGTCGCGACAAAAAACGGGCGAGCAATTACAACGGCAAAAAACCGGTTGGCAGCGTTCATGGAGACTCGGTTGGGGTGCACGCATCGGATGCCATTAACGCGTGGCGCAACATTGCGCGTGTGAGCAATCACCGCAACACCGTGGCCAGCCTGATTGTTGGGGCTTATCATACCGGCGGCCAATCGGGTCGATCCACAGCGAAAGCTTATCCGCATGCCGAGCAACTTGAGAAAATCAGCGATACCGATCCCGCAAAACTGCTGAAGCAAATCGATGGGGCCATTCGCGAAAAGGATCAAATGCGCGTGACTGCGATTGTTCAGCGCTATGGCGAGCAGGGGCACAACGCCCGGCCGATGTTCGATTTGTTGTTACGCTATACCACCAGCGAGTTTGGAGCCTTGCATGCCGAGAAGTATTACCGCACCGTGACGGAGGAATTTGCCAGCACGCGTCCGGCATTTCGATGGCGGCAACTTGTTGGGTTGGGACGGGTGATGGCCAGTAGTTACGGTAACACCGCCGCGGGATACAACGAAGCCCGGCAACTGCTCGGCTTGGCCTAGTCTTGATAGAGGATTTTGCATAAACATGGGGGAGGGTGATGAGTAAAACGGCATTGAAAGTCATTGCGGGGGTGGGCGTGGCCGTCCTGCTGCTGGGAGTGGGGCTCAAGGTGTTGAAGGTCGCCACGACGATCATCTGGTGGTTGATCATGATTCCCCTGCTGGGGAGTATCCTCGGGTTGGCCATTACGTTTGTCATCAAACGGCTGATTCTTCCGAAAGAAAGTCCGCATCGGGACAATCCGGCAATTACCACCGGGGCATTTGTTGCGGGGTGGTTGGTGGTTTTGCTTTCCTCGTGCGGTTGAACGATACCGCGAATTCCGCTAGACAGGGCGCGGTGCTTGTTCGCGTAATTCTTTTCATTTGCCTGTTCGCGTTGATCGACGCGGATGCGGCGCCCGTTATTAAGAGGAAAAACTCTACCTACGAAGTTTCTGGGGAAACCCCGGCCGAGGTGCGGGCACAGATCGACGTTCACGGGCCAATGCACCCGAAGGAGAAAAAGCGCTACGACGGCATCACCGAGTGGGATCTGAGTTGGAAGTATCAAATGACCCGCCGGGGAAAGATTTGGATCGTCACCTCGCGCATCGTGACGCTGGACATCCGCGTGAAGGTGCCCCAGTGGGCCGACCGCAAAAAGGCGCCACCGTTGGCCCAGCGGCAGTGGAAGATTTACCGATCGAACCTAATCCGCCATGAGCAGGGTCACGTCAACATCGCCACCCGTGCCGCCCACGCGATAGACAAGTATATCGGCACCTACGGGGGGGCTACCTCTGTAAAGCAAATGCGTGCAAACATCGATCGCAACGCGAAGTTGATCCTCGAAAAATTTCGAAAGTACGACATCAGTTACGACAAACGCACCCGCCATGGGATGACGCAGGGAGCCTCTTTCCCAAACAATCTGGCCAAGTGACATTTGCTCGCGGCGGGTGTAGTGTCGGCCGCTGAGGCGTATGGAGCGATTCCTCCCCATTCTATGTGCGGCCATCCTGTTTTCAGGGTGCGGT
>CAJXAU010000110.1 GCA_913050205.1 uncultured Verrucomicrobiota bacterium | reverse complement strand
GTCATTCGCTTTACCCCGCGATATACCCCGCTGTTTGGAAACGGTTTATCGGCGACCTCCCTCGGTTGCGCGATTCCCACCAACTCGAAATCATCGGCGAGATTTCGGATCGCCCCCAACTTGCCGGAAGCGTGCGAATGGCTTGTACCGATCTGGCCAATGCGAATCTTGCGCTTCGCCCCACGGACGACAAATGGCGCGGCCAAGGCGCCGACTGCTGTGGCTTCAATAAATCTCCTGCGCTGCATGGGCGAATTGGATCGGTTTTCCTGGATAACTTGCAAGTTTTCAGTTGCCGTTTTTCGTTTTTGTTTGAACTGATAAGCCATGATCACCGCTTGGCCGTGGGGGCGTCGCGCCCCTCCCGAACCTTGCTATTCCCGTCCGTCACTGTTGATTCAACTTGAAACTTGGCCAAGCGCGTCGCAAAACCCTTCCCGCTTTTGCCGGTGCCAAGCGCTTGGCCAAGCGCCAATTCATGTCGAGCCACGCTCATCTGACCGAAAACGACCCAACCTTCTCGGCAAGGAAACGGTCCACCGGCGAAATCATTCGCCGCGTAAGCACCTACCTAAGCCCGTACAAGGGTCTGGCTTTTGCCACCGTCGCTTGCGCAGTGCTGTCCCTGCTTTGCGCCTTTGCCTTCCCTCGATTGACTCAGTACATCATCGACGACGTCATCGGCAACGGGGACACCAGCCAACTCACCCCTGCCATCCTATTGTTGATCGGTGCCTTTTTCCTGCGGGACTTTTTTAACAGCGTCCGGATTCAGGTGAACAACCACTTTGAGCAAAACGTGGTATTCGACATGCGCCGCGAAGTGTATGCCCGGTTGCAGCGCCTGCCTGTCCGCTACTACGACAAGCGGGCATCCGGCGATCTCATGACCCGAGTCATTGAGGACGTCAACGCCGTGGAACGCCTGTTAATCGATGGCACCGAGCAGGGCACGGTCGCAATCGTCAGCATCTTCGGTGTACTCGCCATCCTCTTTGCCACCAACCCGGTTTTGGCCGGCGTTGCGATGATCCCCATTCCGCTACTGGCTCTTGGTGCGATGTGGTACACACTGACAGCCCACAAGCGTTACCGAAAACAACGACAAGCCTCGAGTGCCATGAACGCTCTGCTGATGGACAACCTGCAGGGCATCCGCGAGATCAAGGCTTACGGCCGGGAACAGCATGAGGACGGGAGATTCACCGACCGCGCTGAAGCCATGAGACAGAGCACACTAACAATCATGCGTGCCTGGGCATTTTACAACCCGTCGATGAATTTCATCGCAGCCATCGGTACAGGACTTGTCCTGTGGATTGGCGGCGGACAGGTCATGGCCGAACAGATGTCCGTCGGCGAACTGGTTGCCTTTCTGTTTTATCTCGCTCTTTTTTACGAGCCGATCAGCAAGTTGCACGGGCTCAACCAAATGCTTCAATCCGCCCGCGCAGGCGGCGAGCGTGTCTTCGACATCCTCGACTCCACCGAGGAACGCAAAACCGCCGAGACCAACCAACCACTGCCTGCGCCGGTACGGGGAGAGGTGGAGTATCGCAATGTGCAGTTCACCTACGCCGACGACAAACCGGCATTGATAAACATCGACCTGACGGCAAAACCAGGCCAGATGACCGCGCTTGTGGGACCAACTGGCGCCGGCAAATCAACCCTCGTCAACTTGTTGCCGGCATTCTACGAGACCAACGGCGGCGACATCACCATTGACGGTCAAAGCATCTCCAACACCTCCCTTCAGTCGTTACGCCAAAATATATCCGTTGTCAGTCAGGAGCCGTTTTTGTTCAACGGCACTGTTCGCGAGAACATCGCCTACGGTAACCTCGATGCTTCAGACGAGGAGATTCTCGAGGCGGCGAAAGCGGCAAATTGCCACGATTTCATCGGCGAATTGACCGACGGTTTCGACACTAAAGTCGGCGAACGCGGCGTACGCCTAAGCGTCGGCGAAAAACAGCGCATCAGCATCGCCCGTGCGCTGCTTAAAGACTCCCCCATTCTCATCCTTGACGAAGCCACGGCAAGTGTCGATACCGCCACCGAGCGACTCATCCAACAAGCCCTTGAGCGGCTAATGAGCGGCCGCACCAGCTTTGTCATCGCACACCGGCTTAGCACCATTCGCAACGCCGACCAAATTCTGGTCCTGAAAAACGGGAGCATCATCGAGCGAGGCAACCACGACGAACTGATTGAACAACAGGGACTCTACTCCCGGCTCGCCCGAATCCAGAACACCACCTTTATCGAGGAAGGGTTCGAGAAACTCGAACCGGCTGGCTAAACCAACCATATGCCCACGCTCATCATCGCCAGCCGAAACACGCATAAAGCCGAAGAGATAAGCACGATCCTTGGCAATGGCTTCGATGTGCAATCACTCGCGGCCTTTCCCGATGCGCCGCCGGTTATCGAGGACGGCGACAGCTTCGCCGCCAACGCCACAAAGAAGGCGTGCGAAATTGCCTCTTGGCTGGAAAGCCAAGCGCTTGGCCAAGCGCGACCGGACTTCGTCCTTGCCGATGATTCCGGGCTGGAGGTGGATGCTCTCGGCGGGGCGCCTGGAATTCATTCTGCTCGGTTCGCCGCTGACGATAACGAGGGTAACGCCGCTGACGCCGACAATAACGCCAAGCTCCTTCAGGAGTTAGCCGATGTCCCGGCAAACAAGCGTGGGGCGCAGTTTCGATGTATCCTCGCATTAACCGCGCTTGGCCAAGCGAACTCCACCGAACTGTTCGAGGGCGTTTGCCGGGGACGGATTAGCCAAATGGAAACCGGCGAAGGGGGCTTCGGCTACGACCCGCTTTTCATTCCGGACGGCTACGATAATAGTTTTGCCGACCTTGGCCCCGCCACTAAAAACACCCTCAGCCACCGAGCCAAAGCGTTGGCCAAGTTGGCCGGCTTTTTCTGATCCACTACACGCAAGACTGTAATTCGCAGTATTGACTGGCCCCCGCCATCGTTTAGCGTGGCCGGGTATGCACATTCAGATCATTAACTTCAACCTCGACGGATTATCTCATCAGGACTACTCAAACGCCTGTAACGAAATTGCGCAAACGTTTGCCGACCTCCCGGGTTTGATCTCAAAACACTGGCTCAACAACGAGGAAACCAACACCTACGGCGGAGTCTATTTTTGGGAAACCAAGGAGGCCATGCAGGACTACCTTACCTCCGAAGTGTTCGCTCAGGTTGCAAACAACCCGTCCTTTGCCAATGCCACCTCCAAGGACTTCGCCGTGCTGGAAGGCCCCACAAAAATCACCCGCGGAATCACCTAAACTTGCGACTACTTTTTCAATAACCTCGGTGACGGGGCATCCACCCAGCCGGCTTCCCGCTGGCCGTTCCCTTCGCGGCCAACATCCCCAAGGTCTGCCCTCGCCGCCTCTGCGTGAGCGAGCAATTTTTCCACCACCTTCGGGTACTGTTTCGCGACATTTTGGTCTTCATGAATATCACGAGCCAAATTGAACAATTTCAACGGCTGTTCCCCCTCCGGTTTTCCCCAGTTCCGCTTTTTACTTTTCAGCGGTACGAAGAGTTTCCAGTCACCAGAGCGAACAGCCTGCAGTTGATCCATCTGATAATAGAAAAACGCCTCGCGTGGGTCATCCTTTGATTCCCCGCTCAGAATCGGCCAAATATTCTTTCCGTCGATCACACGGTCACTTTCAACACCGCCCCCCGACAAATGGGCCAGAGTCGGCAGCAGGTCCAGCGTACTGGTAATCGCATCATTACTTGTTCCCGCCGGGATCTTCCCCGGCCAACGCACAACGCAGGGCACACGCATTCCGCCTTCATCGGTTCGCCCCTTGCGACCACGCAATGGCAGATTGCTGCCCTGTTTTTCGCGGGCGGAACCGTTGTCGCTGGTGAACAATACCAATGTATTCTTGTCGATCCCGGTCTCCTCTAACGCCTTGAACAACTGCCCCATCGACCAATCGATCTCCTGAACCCAATCGCCATAAGGCCCATCTTTGCTCTTTCCCTTGAATTGTTCGCCCGGAACCAAAGGCAAATGCACCGCCGTGTGCGGCAGATAAAGAAAAAACGGCTTTTTGTGGCTTGCCTTGATGAACTTCACAGCCTCCTCCGTGTACCGGGCAGTGATGGTCGTGTCCCGCTGGACGCTGTCCTCAATTACCGTCAGGTCACGCACAAGAGGTAGTGGCACCTCCTTTCGGTTCATGTCGTTGCTGTAGGGGATACCGAAATAGTTATCAAACCCCTGACTCGTCGGCATGAAATCCGGATGATCTCCAAGATGCCATTTGCCGATGCACATGGTGGCGTAACCCTGTTTTTTCAACACTTCAGCGACGGTCATTTCGCTAGGGTTTAGGCCCTTTCGCGCAGCGGGAAAAAGCACGCACAGGTTCTTTTCATCCACGTGCATGTTTACCCTTCGTGGATAACAACCGGTCATCAAGCTGGCGCGGGAAGGAGTGCAGACCGGGCAGGTCGAGTAAAAATCAGTGAGTCGCATCCCCTCCCTTGCCATGCGATCCAAATGCGGTGTCTTGTTTTTCTTTGAACCAAAAGGGCCAATGTCCGCGTAACCGAGGTCATCACAAAACACGATGATAAAGTTCGGTTTGACCTCGGCTTGAGGTTGCATCTGACCAAGCACAAGCATGGCCCCGACAAACAACAGGGAAAAAATACGCATCGCCGACAGCTTGGCCAAGCACCACATCCCGGGCAAATGAATTCAGCCCACAAAAAAACACACGGGCACTCAGCCCGTGTGTTTACAAATTACGGTTACAGTAGATTCAGTCCAGTTCCTTGATTTTGATCCGGCGCCAACGCACCTCGTATGGCCCCTTTCCTCGACCGATGCCATGCACCTGTAACCCGATGAAACCCTTCGGGTGACTTTTCAGCTTGGCCTCGTCGGTCAGATCGGAGATCAACTCGCCGTTAATCCAAACCTTAATGTTCGCCCCCTTGGCCAACACGCGGTAGCGGTTCCACTTGCCGTCCTTGAAATGCTTGTGCGGCTTGCGCTTGTCGGCCGGGGTCATCCAGCCACCGGCTGCTTCCCCATAGAGATAACCAGCCTCGGCACCATTTTTTCCACTGGCCTCAATCTCCACTTGAGGACCGTTCACACGTCCCTTCGGACCGCCCTTGGTCTGCGAACGAATCTGCACACCGGAATTGAGCCGGTCGTCCACCTTGACCTCAAACACCAAGTCAAAGTTCGCGTACTCCTTATCGGTGCAGAGGAAGGAGTTCGGGCTGCCATCGGTGGTTTTGCCCACCACGGCCTTCTTTTCCACCCGATAGGTGGCTGTACCGTTACGCTGGGTCCAACCTTCGAGCGTTTTACCGTCGAAAATGGCCTTATATTTTTTGTCCGCAGCAACGAGAGACGAGCTGAAGACAACGGAAAGAATAATGGAAAATGCGAACTTGTTCACGGGGCGACTCTCCAACACCAGACAAGCCGGCGTCAATTAATAAAGTCCGTCAGTGATCAACTCCAGATAAGGAGAATGATGATCAGCGGTACCGGCCAAAGAATAAGCATCAGAGTCGATGCCGCCGTGGAGAACCACGGCCTTTTTTGTTCCGGCTCTGCGAAAAGAAAAAACGGTTTTTTTGTTGGTTCGGACATGTCTAAAACCTCACTCGGTGAGAAAAATGGTCGGGATGGCGAGATTCGAACTCGCGACCTCTGCACCCCCAGTGCAGCGCGCTAACCAGGCTACGCTACATCCCGACCAAGCGGCGGGCATCGTAGTGCCTATCGCTTGGTTTTCAATGAAAAAGAAAATCCCAAGCCAAGCGCTTGGCCAAGCGGTTACTTGGCCTCTTTTTTCGATTCGGGCGGCTTGGCCTTAACAGTCAACCAGAGATGGTTCACCTCATTAATCAATCTCTCCCCTCCTGCCTTATCAGCGCCAATGGCCGATTTTGACATCTGGGCAGTGGTCGTCCCCGGTTCGGTCACGAGAATTGACAGCGGTACGTTTGCCCCTTTTGCATCGTCATCGGCCACGAGTTTGATATCGACCGCCCCTCCCTTTTCGGTCGCCGGAGTCTGCACGCTCACCCCTTCAGGAAGCCCCTTCAGCA
>CAJXAU010000109.1 GCA_913050205.1 uncultured Verrucomicrobiota bacterium | reverse complement strand
CCCGGGCTCCCTATTTGGTCTTGCTCCCAATGGGGTTTACCGTGCCCCCGCGATTGCTCTTGGGGCGGTGGGCTCTTACCCCACCTTTTCACCCTTACCCGGCGAACCGAGCGGTTTGTTTTCTGTGGCACTGGCCGTCGGCGGAGCCTTCAAGCTCCGTCTCCCGCGTGCATCCCATCCTCATGAACGGGTTACGCGGCATCGCGCCCTGCGGAGTTCGGACTTTCCTCCCCCGGTAAACCGGAGGCGACCCTCCGCCCTCCCGGGATCAGAGAACCAAGCCAAGCTACCGCTTTGTCCCAGTCCAAACAAGCCGCTTGGCCAAGCGTGGTTGACTTTGGCCAAGCGATGCTTAAAAGGGGCACGGCGAAACGCCGTAAAAAAACCAGTACCCCTAATAATCATGGCAATTGAAGTAGGAACCAAGGCCCCGGATTTCACCCTGAAATCGAAGAGCAGCGGAGACGTCGCGGACGTCACCCTCAGCAGCAACTTTGGCAGTAAAAACACTGTGTTGCTATTTGTCCCGTTGGCGTTCACCGGTGTTTGCACCGGCGAATTGTGCGACATCACCGCCGGACTCGGTGCGTACACTGACCTGAACGCGGACGTGATCGGCATCAGTGTGGACAGCCCGTTTGCGCAGGAAGCCTGGGCGCAGAAGGAGGGTATCGGCATCACGCTGGCCAGTGACTTGAACAAAAGTACCGCTGCCGACTATGGCGTTTTGCTGGATGACCTGATGGGCTTTGGCTCGGTCTCCGCACGCGCGGCGTTCGTCATCGACAAGGACGGGGTGGTGCAGTACAGCGAGCAGACTCCGACCCCGAAGGATCTCCCGAATTTTGACGCGATCAAGGAGACGCTGGGCAAGCTCCAGTAAAAATCGGATCACGAAATTTGAACGGCAGTCGAGTTTCGGCTGCCGTTTTTTGTTTGGCCTGACGCAGTTGGTACGTTGGAATTGCCGCGACGAATGGTCGATAATCTCAAGAGCATCCTTCACGGCTTCCTGATCGGGATCGCCAACATCATTCCCGGCGTGAGCGGCGGCAGCATGGCGTTGGCGCTGGGAATCTACGAGCGGCTGATCTCTGCGGTGGGCCAGTTTGGGCCGGGCACGGTCAGCGCGACCTTGGGGTTGGTGCGGTTCAGCGAAAAGTCGAGGAAGAGTTTTCTGGACGAATGGCGAAGGATCGACGGGGCGTTTTTGACGTGGATCGCGGTTGGCGGGGCTGTGGCCGTGGTGGTGTTTTCGCGGGTGATGGTGTGGTTGCTGGAGTATTATCACGACCCGACCTATGGCTTTTTTACCGGGCTCATATTGGTCTCCATCGTGATTCCTCTCAAGATGATCCGACGCCTTGGTGGGATGGAGTGCCTGAGTGCGTTGATTGCGCTTGGCCTGGTTTTGATGCTTACGTTCTCGGTAGACCCCAACAAGCAATTGGCTGACGCCGAGCGCAAGGTTGAGATGAAACGGGCCAAGGCGGAGCAGGCTGCGAATCCGTCGGAGAACAGGGAAGAATCGATGCTTGGCCAAGCGGGCGCGGGGCGGCTTGCGTTTTTTGTCCTGTGCGGGGCGATTGCGATTTCGGCCATGGTGTTGCCCGGAGTGAGTGGTTCGTTTGTGATGATTCTGCTGGGGGTGTACTTCGATATTCTGCAGGCAGTGAACGAGCGGGACATGGTGATCGTCAGCCTGTTTGCGCTTGGTTGTGCGCTGGGGTTGCTATTGTTCACCCGGTTGCTGAAGTGGGTGCTGGCCCGGTTTCACGATCCGACCATTGCATTCCTAACCGGACTCATGGCTGGGTCGCTGGTCGGGCTTTGGCCATTCAGAGAATTCAAATCGGTTGGGGATGACAACGTTGGCTTCGAGCGGGTCGATCTGGGCTGGATCATGCCGCCGATGGACGGCAATACGTTGGCGACGTTGATCGCCTTTTTGATTGGCTCCGGTCTGGTTGCGGCCTTCCTTAAATTCGACCGCGCCAAGGCACAAAAAAAGGGCGGCTGAATGGCCGCCCGAAATAGGAGTTGCGACGATTTAACGGAACGTGATGTCGCTGCCGTGCATCTCGTTTTCGCAGGGCTGATTGGTCGGGGCATCTGCCTCGCGGTCGTTGTTTTGGACGATGCTTTTGGCGAGCATGTAGGCTTCAACCTCCTCGCCACTGACGTCCGCCAGCATGGTTCCGTCAATCTCCACGCAGGGCTGTAGCATTTGCCCGGTTTTTTGAATCATTTCCTGTCGCTGTACCGGGTCGTTGATGATGTCGCGATCCTCGAACGGTAGGTCGTATTTGCGCATCACTGCGCGCACTCCCTCACTCCATCCGCAGGACGGTTTCATGTAGGCGATAATTTTCGGTTTATCCATTTTTACACCTCAGAAGGCACAAACAGATTGCCATTGGTGAGAGGTTTGGCAACTTTTTTCTCCTGCCGATGCCTCGCCGAATCCTCATCGTCCCCGATAAATTTAAGGGCACTCTCACCGCGACCGAAGCGTCGTCGTCGATCGCCTCCGGTTGGAGCGTCACTTGGCCGGGGGATCATATCGAGCAACTGCCCATGAGTGATGGCGGTGACGGTTTCGGGGAGTTATTTGCGCTATCCCTTGGCCTGAAAGAACGCATTTTTCCGGGGATGGATGCCGCGGGGCGTGAGCGGGATGTTCCCGTCTGGCTGGATGCAAAAAGTGGGCAGGCGGTGGTTGAGACGGCGCAATCGAACGGCTTGGCGCTTCTGCCAAACGGCCAATTTCATCCGTTTGATTTGGATACATACGGGGTCGGCAGTTTACTGATGAAACTGAGCCAAGCGGGGGCGAAGCATTGTCTCGCAGGAATCGGAGGCAGCGCCACCAATGATGCCGGCTTCGGCATGGCCCGGGCGTTGGGTTGGACTTTTTTCAATGACGATAATGCCGAGATTGAAAGTTGGACCGATTTGGATCGATTGGTATCCATCAACCGGCCGGAGATTTCCGCTTGGCCAAGCATTTCCGTGGCATCGGATGTGACCAACCCGCTGCTGGGGCCGGACGGGGCGACGCGCGTTTACGGGCCACAAAAGGGGATGCGGGAGGAGGATTTTGCCAAGGCCGATGCCTGTTTCAACCGTCTGGCCATGATCACGGCGGAGACGATCGGGACGGATTTTGCGATCACACCCGGTGCCGGTGCCGCAGGGGGACTGGGCTTTGGGTTGATGGCGTTTGCCGGCGCGTCACTGCGACCCGGTTTCGATGTTTTTGCAGAGGCGACGAATCTGGAGGCGAAGGTTGAGGCTGCGGATCTGGTGATCACGGCGGAAGGAGCGATCGATACGCAGACGACGATGGGCAAGGGAACCGGGCAGGTAGCGCAACTTTGTCAGCGCTTGGCCAAGCCGTGCGTTGGGTTGGCTGGTAAACTTGCGCTTGGCCAAGCGGAGGGTGCGGCAGGGGAGAATCCGTTTTATCGCTTGGCTGCGGTCGTCCCGGAATTGGCCGGTGAGGCTGAATCGTTGTCGAACGCAGCCGGCTGTCTCGAGCACTTGGCCAAGCGCGTGGCTAAAGACCTGCCTCCATCTTAGGGCGAACGAGAAATGCGGAGATGGTGCCCGCGCCCTTGGGCAGTTTTCGCGTTCCGGCATAGTCGCAACTGAAGCCCTTGGCCATGGTGGTCATGGCCAGCGCGGCAAAGGCGTCACTGGCAAAAATCTGACCCTCGTCAGTGATCGGTTCGATGCGTGCCGCGCGGTTGACGTGGGCGCCGTAATAGGAATCCTTCCCGATCAGTGCGTCGTAACTGCGGTAAACTGGCCCGGCGTGGAGGCCGATCCGGATATTCACCTCTCCGGTCAAACCGACTTCAGTCCAATTGGTGTCGCGAATGAGATTCTGGACGACGAGTGAGGTGCGCCCGGCATGTTCGACGGAGTCGAAAACGGCGCAGATCGCGTCACCCCAGGTATTGACGTACAAGGGGCCGGCTGCAGAATCCTTGATGGAACTGGCCACGCGCCCGAAGAATTCGCGGACAAATATCGGAATGAAGTGCTCGGGCCAACTGGAAAAACCGACCACGTCGGCGAACAGCATGGCCCGGATTTCCTGTGGGCTGTGCGTGACTGTGGCCCGGTATTTCTCCGGGGGCAACGGCTGTGGCGGGGGAAGGGCGAGGCCGTTGGCCAATCGGTCGTCGAGGATTTTGTTGATGGGGACGATGTCTACCTCGCGTTCTCCGTGGTTGCTCCAGCTATGAAAAACCGACTCGGTGCCGCCTCCACCGTCGCCTTGTTTGTGATCCCAAAGAAGCATCGGCGCGATGTCCATCCCGAGGAACTTACTCTTCAACACAGCGAGGCCGGTGACTACTTTGTTGCAGTAATCGTAGCCGGCCTGGTCATTCGGGTCGCCTTGCTCGCTGAGTACTCGGACGGTGGCCGCCTTTTCCAGCACCTTGTCGAATCGGTGCTCTGCATTGGGTACGAGCGGGTTTTGCACGCTGAATTTTTTAAAAGTCTCGATGTCGAACGGGATGACGATGTGAACTTCTCCGCCGGTTTTTATCAGCGACTCAGCAAATAATAAGTCCCCGCCGTTGGCGAGTGAACAGTAGCCGACCTGAATGTCATGGCGTTGGATGGCCTGCTCGATCGCCTCGCGAACATCCCCCTCGATTGCGGCAGGGAATCGAGGAATCTCGCGGTGGGGTTGATCGATCATGTGCCCGGAAAACAGCCCGATTTTCGGAAGGGCAAAGCAGTCGTCCAACTGATGTTTTTCTTTGCCGAGGTGCTGCAACAAAAACCGTGCCTGACTTCGGGTTCGGCTGACTTCCGTAGCACCGGGGTGATGCTCGGTGGTGGCTTTGCGGTAGAATTTGCTGGCGGTGTCGAGGTCGCCCACGACCAATGCGGCTTCGGCGGCGGTGGCTTCGAGCCAATAAAATTCGCCTGAATCAGGTGGTGCCTTGGCAAGGCTCTCCTCGCAGATGGCACCCACCTCGCGGGCGATGGATTGAGCCTTTTCCGTCTCCCCGGCGACCAGTGCCATCGAGGCGGCGTTGATCCCAGTGTAGTAACCGCCGGAGGACTCGTAACCCTCCAGATAAAACCCAAGGCTCTGCAGTAGGTGGTAGTCGGCCTCCTCCTCGGTGGCGGACAGCATCCAGAGATCCTTGTGCGTTCGGGCAAGGATTCCCATCGTCTCCTCGTCATTGTGACCCTGCTTGCGGAGTTTCTCGAGGATGTCGTTGGCTCCGCTGGTGGTGCCGGTGCGGGCGAGGGAAAGGGCCTTGAGCTGGAGCAGGCGTACTTCATCCGGAAAATAGGCCAACCCCTCATTTGCAATGTCGTACGCCAGAAAGGATTCACCCAGCTTGAGCGCAGCATCGACGGCTCGTCGGTAGATTTCGTTGTTATGAGCCCAAACCACCGGAGAGTGAGTTTCCCAGACCGCGCGCAGCGAGGCGAGGCTCCCACCGTTCTGTTTCACCTTGGCCAAAGCCTCAACGGCCTGTGTCTCAATGGTTTCGGGCAATGGTTTTTCTTCGGGCAATGGACTTAAGGAACTTTGCCCGAATTCGTCTTGGAAGGGCAAATCATTTCCCGCCTGGCCAAGCGCTTGGCCAAGCGCATCCTACGAGTTAATCAACCCGAATTAACATCTCTTGACCAACTAGATTTGTTTATAAGTTTTTCTAATGGTCAGTATTAGGAATTAAAATGTTGCCCCCCTTTTGGCTCTGTGAAAAAATGCCCGGCCTTTTTTACGGAGGCTGTCTACTGGCACTTGGCCAAGCGGATGGTGTGGATGCCGGGTTTGGGCAGGGAATGACTCCCAGTCCGAGACAACCCGGCATCGTTTTTCTCCAGACTATTTTTTGCTGAATATGAGCAAACAAACAGGACAAATTGGATTTCCCGAAAAGCAGGGTCTCTACGATCCGGCAAATGAGAAGGATAGTTGCGGGGTTGGTTTTGTGGCCAACTTGAAGGGTGAGCCGAGCCATCAAAACGTGCTCGATGCCCTCAAAATGCTGGGCAACATGGAGCACCGAGGCGGTTGCGGGTGCGAGCCGAATACCGGCGATGGCGCGGGCATTTTGGTCGGCCTGCCGGAAGGCTTCCTGCGCACGGTGGCCAAGGAGGACCTC
>CAJXAU010000108.1 GCA_913050205.1 uncultured Verrucomicrobiota bacterium | reverse complement strand
ACCGTGAGGGCTACGTTGCCGGCGATTTTTATGGTGAAATATTTTGTATCGATCCTGTTCGTCGGAGTTGGCGTGCTAAGCCAGCCGGCTGCGGCTGAGCTTGGCCAAGCGGTGGGGCTTGCCGCGGTGAAGGATCCAGCCAAGCTGGGGTTTGATGCCAAGAAACTGGACGCTGTTTTTGCTGCCCAGAAAAAATTGATTGCGGACAAGCAGTCTCCGTCCAACGTCGGCCTCATCGTTCGCAGCGGGAAGGTCGTCTATCACCGGGCGGCGGCCTCGCGGATGGAACACGACCGGGCAATCACCGACGAAACGGTGTTTCCGATCTGGTCGATGACCAAGCCGATCACCAGCGTGGCGGCGATGATTCTGCACGAGCGAGGCAAATTCAAACTGGACGATCCCGTGGCGGATGCCCTGCCTGAACTGGCCAAGGTGAGGGTCAAGACAGCCGATGGTGAGACGGTACCGTTGGCCAAGCCGATCACTTACCGCGACCTGTTCCGCCATACGGCCGGTTTTGCCGGTTACGATGGGCTGTATCATCAGGACGGTTTCTGGGGAAAAACCACACGCGCCAAGAGTCTCGACTGGATCATCGGCGAGCTGGCCAAGGTGCCGATTGAACATCAGCCGGCCGACAAGTACACCTACGGCATGAGCACGGCGGTGCTGGGGCGAGCGATTGAGGCGTTGTCCGGCAGGACGCTGGATCAGTTTTTGCGGAAGGAACTTTTTCGGCCGCTTGGCATGAAGAACACGCGGTTTCATTTGACCAAGCGCAACCGCAAACGGTTTCAGCCGTTAAGCGTTTTTGAGGACGGCGACTATCGCGCCGCCAAACCGGCCGAGGACGAGCTCCCGTATGCGAAAGAGATTCCGCTTTACCTCGGAGGCGAAGGACTGACTTCGACCATGGCGGACTACGCGCGCTTTTGCCAGATGCTCATCGACGGAGGCAAGGCGCCGGACGGAAAACAGCTTCTCAAGCCGGAGACTTTGAAGATGATGTGGACTGATCAACTGGGCGATATCCCGGGGTATGACGACCGGAAGAACGGCAACGGTTTCGGGCTGGGGTTTTATGTGTTGAATGACTTCAACCAGTACGGTGCCGAGGGCGTGTTCGGCTGGGGCGGTTACCACACGACGCATTTTTGGATCGACCCGAAAAACGAAATGTACGCCATCTACCTGTGCCGCCGTTATCCGTACAATCAGGAGACGCTTACGCAATTTCGCAAGGCGGTATACGAGGCCATGAAATGAAGCTGTGCGTCCTGCCAGGGTTGGTGTTGGCCTTGAGCTTGGTCGGTTGTGCCTCGCTTGGCCCGGCCCCGGTGGATGTGCGTTCGAAGTTACTGTTGGCTGCGGAGGCAGGTGATCCCGGGCATCCCGACGGCAAGAACGTTGTCCTCACTCACTTTTCGCACGTGGGCCACGTGACCACCGACGCGGGTGAGACGGTTTACGTGGCCGATCGCCGGGCGGTCATCGCCGGAATGCTTGCGCCGCGAGGGAAGAACGCCATCCTGTTTTTTGACGGCCACCATCGGTATCTCGGCAAACTCAAGTACGTGCACAGCCGGCCGTTGTGGTGCGAGGGCGCGAGGCTGTTTCTTTCCGGCAACCTCGACGGCTTTTTCAATCCGGTACAAGGCAACGTGATCGACCTCTCCGGCGGATACGCCAATTTGAAAGGCTACCGCGCCCATGCCTACGGCAGTTCCGGCGGCATCAGGGAATGACAGTTGTCCAAAAAACGCAGTAGCCCCGCCGCTGATCGGTCACGCAGCGCTTGGCCAAGCGGAAAAGAGGTGTCGATTGGCATTGCCAAACCGCGACCTTGGCCTAGACTCGGTCGGTCACAATGAGGTTGGCGTTCGCCGCAATTATTCTTGCAACTGTTACGCTTGGCCAAGCGCAGGCTTGGGCCGAGGGGGAACCGTCTTCAGCGCAGATCCATTTTTTTGAGGAGAAAATCCGCCCGGTGCTGGCGGCCAAGTGCTACAAGTGTCACTCCGAGCGGGCGCGAAAAATCAAGGGCAAGCTCAAGCTCGACTCACGCGAGGCGATCCTGAAGGGCGGCTCCGAGGGGCCGTCGGTCATCCTCGGCAAACCGGACGAGAGCCTGATGATTATCGCGCTGCGGCATCAGGACGGCTGGGACATGCCGCCGGAGGAAAAACTGCCGGACGCCGTGGTGGCTGATTTTGCCAAGTGGATTGCCGAGGGAGCGTATTTTCCGACTGCCGTGCCGGCCAAGGCGGATCAGGATTGGTGGGAGTTGGTCGATTCCGAAAAACTGCTCGCCAAGGCGAAACCGGTGGAGCAGGCGGTGGATCATTATGTCGGGGCAAAAATCAAAGCGGACAACGTCACCCCGACTGCTGCTGCGGATGACTCGACGTTTATTCGCCGCGTCACGCTTGATCTGGCCGGCCGCATCCCCACCGCAGCGGAGGTGCAGGCTTACGCCAAGTCGGCCGACCCGGAAAAGAAGGCGAAACTGGTGGACGATCTTTTGGGCTCGGGCAGTTTCACCCGGCAACAAGTGGCGGAGTTTATCTGGTTGATCAACGACGGTCGGGACGATGGCTTTCGCGGCTACCTCGAGAAGGCATTCGCAGACAATCGATCTTGGGACAAAGTATTCGAGGAGATAATCCTTGCAAGGTCAGACACCGAGGCGGTGAAGGGGGCGGAGAAGTTTTACCGCAACCGCATCGGCGATCTCGACCGGTTGACCAACGACGTCAGCGTGAATTTTTTTGGTGTGAATGTCAGTTGCGCGCAGTGCCACGATCACCCCGAGGTGCCGAGCTGGAAGCAGGATCACTATTACGGGATGAAATCGTTTTTCAACCGCACCTTTGAGAATGGCAACCACATCGGCGAGCGCGAGTACGGGCTGGTGAGCTTCAAGACCACGGCCGGAGTCGAAAAGAAGGCGCGGCTGATGTTCCTCTCCGGTTCGGCGATCGACGAGCCGACCGCAAAGGAGCCGGACCAAAAAACCAAGGAGGCGCAGAAGAAAAACTTCGAGCAGTTGAAAAAGGAAAACAAGCCGGTGCCAGCTCCGTCGTTCAGTCGGCGCGAGCAACTGGTGCGCGTGGGGCTCAAGCCGGGGCAGTCCGGGTTTTTCTCCCGCGCAATCGTGAACCGGCTTTGGCACCGCTTCATGGGCTACGGGCTCGTGATGCCGCTCGACCAGATGCACGGCGCGAACCCGCCGAGCCACCCCGAGCTACTCGAGTGGCTGGCCCGAGATTTTGCCGGAAACGATTACGATTTACGCCGAACCATTCGCGGCTTGGTTTTGAGTGACGCTTACGCCCGGGACAGCCAGTGGCCGGAGGGCGAGCGGCCGTCGCCGGTTTATTTCGCCGTGGCACGCCCGCGCCCGTTGACCCCGAACCAGTACGGCAGCGCGCTGGTGTTTGCCGCGGCCGACCCGGAGCAGTTGGCCAAGCCGAAAACGCCGGAGGACTTGGCCAAGCGCTTGGCCGACCTCGAGAAACGCGGTGAAAATCTGGCCAAGCGCTTTGATCGACCAGACGACACATTTCAGGTCAGCGTCGATGAGGCACTGTACTTCAGTAACAGTGATCAGGTGCAAAACGACCTGCTTGGCGAAGGTGGCAAACTGCTGGGCCGCGTCCTGAAAACAGAGGGCTTGGCCAAGCGGCTGGAGGTCGCTTTTTTGAATACACTTTCCCGGGAACCGTCTCCGGAGGAAACCGAGACTTTGAACCAGTATCTCGCGGCCCGAAACGAGGATGAAAAGGGCGCCTGGCAACAGGTGCTCTGGGCGTTGATGACCAGCTCCGAGATGCGGTTCAACCGTTGAAACCATGACTCCATCACATAACTTCTGCGGATCACACGAGCACGACTTGAGTCGCCGCTCATTCCTTGGCGGCCTGAGTGCCGTGGGCGCCGGACTGCTGGGCACCAGCGGTGCGGTCAACACCTTCGCCGCCGATGGCCTCAATGCCGCGCTCAAGAAAGGCAACAAGCGGGTGATCCTGCTTTGGCTGGCCGGCGGCGCGAGCCAACTTGAGACTTGGGATCCCAAGCCGGGCGTGCCGACCGGCGGCCCGTTCGCCGACATACCGACCGACATCCCCGGTGTTCACATCAGCGAGCTGATGCCGAAGATGGCCAAGCGGATGAAGCACTCCTGCCTCATACGCTCGCTCAACACCAAGGACGGCGGCCACGGCGGTGGGGCGGACCTGATGCTGCGCGGTCGCCGCGACGAGCCGACGCTGAAATATCCCGACCTCGGCGCGGTGGTGGCCAAGGAGCTTGGCCGGATGGACAGTCAGGTGCCGGACTACGTGAACTTTTACACCAGCACCGAGGGGCGCGGCTCGGCCAAGACGACGCCCGGTTTTCTTGGGGCACGATACGGTGCGATCAATCTTCACGACGGCAAAAAACTTTCGCTGCCAAACATCGAGAAACTCGAAAGCATTACCAAGGGCGACCACGAGGCGCGCGCGGATTTGCGTAACTTCCTCAGCAGCCGGTTCGATCAGGGGCGCGGGTTGTCCGCAGTGAAAAGCCACGCTGCCGCCTACGCGCGCGTGCATGGGTTGATGAGCTGCGAAAAACTGTTCGATATTTCAGACGAGCCGCAACACATCCGGGACATGTACGGGCCGACCCAGTTTGCGGAGCAGACGATCATGGCGCGTCGCATGGTGGAAGCCGGCGTGCCGTTCGTGCGCGTGTCCCGCGCGTGGTGGGACAGCCACGGGCAAAACTTTGAGACGCACCTCGAGATGGTGCCGGAGCTGGACCGGGTTCTGTCGGCGTTGATCGACGACCTCAAGCAGCGTGGCATGCTCGAGGATACACTGGTCGTGACCATGGGTGAATTCGGCCGGACGCCGAAAATCAACGGCAGCCTCGGCCGTGATCATTTCGCGACCGCATGGAGCGCGTCGTTGCACGGCGGTCGTACTGTACCGGGTGCGGTCTACGGCAAAACCGATGCCCACGGCAACCGCGTGGTCGAGGGCGAGATCGGGGCCGGAGAAATGTTCGCAACCATTCTCGAAGCGGCCGGGATCGACCACACACGCGAGTACCATGTCGGTGCGCGCCCGATCCCGCTGGTGAACCCCGGCATCAAGCCGGTGACCGAGGTAATCGCTTAACAAAGGCAGTATGGACCGGCCACTCAATACCAATTTCGTTTCCAAAAAGGAACTGAACCACAAGCACATCGCGTTCAGCATGGCGCGTGTTCCCGGTTCGGGGCATTACTATCATGGCGCATCCGACTCCGGCGTGTATCAGGTCGATCATGGCGACGAAAAACCGGAGGCCAAGCGCTTCACCGCCGAGGGCCACTCTAGCTACATCCTCGGCACGGCGCTCAACTCACGCCACCTCTTCACCGGTGGCTGGGACAAGAATTTGATCTGGTGGGACCGCGAGACCGGCAAGGCTGTTCGCAAACAAAAAGCCCACGACAAATGGCTGCGTGGCGTCGAGGTTTCGCCGTGCGGTAAACAGCTTGCCACCGTTTCGGACGACATGGTGTGCCGCATCTGGTCAACGGAAACCGGCAGCCTGCTGGCGGAGTTGAAGGGCCATGAGGCGCAGACGCCGAACAACTACCCAAGCATGCTGTTTTGCGCGCGCTACTCGCCGGACGGCTCGCGACTGGCCACCGGCGACAAGGTCGGCCACGTCGTCATCTGGGACACCGAGTCGTTCAAGCCGCTGCAGACTCTTGATGCGCCCGGGCATTACACCTGGGACCCCACCGCGCGGCGGCACTCCATCGGTGGCCTGCGAAGCATCGCGTTTTCACCTGACGGCAAACAGATGTACACCGGTGGCATTCACAAGATTGGTAACGTGGATCACCTCGGGGCCAAGGCACGGCTTGAGATTTTCGACCTTGAGACCCGCGAATCACTGGCCGTTCTGAGCGGCAGCGACAAATGCAAGGGGCTGGTGGAGCACATCGAGTTCGAGCGCGACGGCAAATGGGTGGTCGCCGGCGGCGGAGACCACAAGGGCTGGCTGATGTTCATCGATCCCAGCCAGCCGAAGATCATCCGCGAGGTGCCGCTACCGATGCACGTCCACGAGTTCAACCTCAACGAGGTGGGCAACCAGATTTTCACAGTCGGCCACGAGAAATCCGT
>CAJXAU010000107.1 GCA_913050205.1 uncultured Verrucomicrobiota bacterium | reverse complement strand
AGCTGGTGAAAAAATAACTTCTCCACGGCCCGCGCGAAGAGCGCGTTGTAGAGGGAGATCACCAGACTGCGAAGGCGCATGTACATATCAAACGTGACCGGCGGTGAATTGCCCCCGCCGGGCGCGAACCGTATGGCCAAACGTCCGGCGAGGCAATCTCAGTGTGACCGCGCTGAAAGGATCATCGGATTGTGAAAAATCCCATGACACAGCTTTTTCGAAGCTGGAGCGAGTGGCGCCGGCAGCAGTCGCTCCATGGCCAGTTTCCGTTTGGCGATGCCACCATGCAGATTGGCCGCGTGATTTTGCCAGCTCGGCTTCACAGCGCTGCCGCCGCCCGCCGCCTGACAAGTGAGGCAGAAATCTCCCCGAACGGAGATGCATGGGAGGTTCGACTGCCAAGGCACAACCTAAGTTTCTTCTGGCCAAGCGAGCCGGATCACAACCTGCACTTTGTCATCGAGCAGGAGTTTTCCCCGGCCAATCCGCACCACTACACGACTCCGCCGATCCAGCTTTCCCCCGACAGCACCGTGCTCGATGTCGGTGCATGCGAGGGGCTGTTCGCTTTTCGCGTACTGCGCGAGCACTTGGCCAAGCGCTTGGTTTGTTTCGAGCCAAGCGCCACCATGGCCACCCTGCTTCGGCGTGGAGCGGAAGCCAACGGCCAGACCGAACAGATTACAGTCGAGCCGAGCGGCGTTGGCAACCAAACCGGCCAGGCGCGAATGGTGACCGGCGACAACCCGGACGCCGGGCACCTCGAGTATCTTTCAAGCAGCGGTGATACGGCAGATGCCGTCCCGGTGACCACGATCGATGACTACTGCAAATCAGAGGGACTCACGCTTGGCCCCGGCGATCTGATCAAGGCCGATGCCGAGGGGGCCGACCTCGACGTGCTGCACGGGGCCGAGAGCCAGATTCGCGAACATGCCCCACAACTGGCCATCACCACCTATCATATTGACGACCACGCCGAGCGCATGATCGAGTGGCTCCGTGAGGTTCGCCCCGACTATAAACTGCGCCTGAAAGGGCTCGCATTTTGGACCACCCGCCCCCGACCCGTTTTGCTTCAGGCCTCCACATTGTGACATGACCAACGAACCCCTCATCGTGGGCCTCGGCGAGGCCTTGTACGATATGCTGCCGGTCGGGCCGATACTGGGTGGCGCGCCGCTCAACGCTACCGTGCAGGCGCATCAGGTCGGGCGGCTCCTCGGAGGCCAAGCCGTGATGGCCAGCCGAATTGGCGAGGATGCGCTTGGCCAGGCGCTGGTCGAAAATCTCACGGCACGAGGCATGGCCACCACACAGTTGCAGCGCGACCCGGAAGCCCCCACGGGCACAGTCAACGTCACCCTTCGGGGAACTGAGCCGGAATACGAAATCATCGAGGGCGTTGCCTGGGATCGCCTCGAATGGGACGACACGCTCGAGCGCTTGGCCAAGCGCTGCGACGCGGTCTGCTTCGGCACACTTGGCCAACGCCTCCAACCTGCACGCGACACCATTCAGCGATTCGTCGAGACCGCCGGCCAGGCGGTACGACTGTTCGATGTCAACCTGCGGCAACATTACTTTTCGACTGATGTCCTCGAGGCTGGATTTGCTTCCGCGTCCATCGTCAAGATGAACGAGGAGGAATTGCCAGTCGTCGCTCCGCTGCTGGGTGCGACCGGTGACGAAACCGCGATCGGACAATTGATCGAGCGATTCGATCTCAGCCTGTTCGTGCTAACCCGGGGCAAACTCGGGACGAAACTGTTCGCAAGCGGTGAAGCGGTGGAGGGTTGCGCGGCACGGTTCGATCTCGAGGAGAACGCCGACTCGGTCGGCGCCGGGGATGCCTGCAGCGCAGCAATTCTGCATGGGACCGTCCGCGGCTGGCCATTGCAACGCACCGCGGACATGGCCAACCAACTCGGTGCCTATGTGGCCTCGCGCTGCGGGGCGACCCCGGAACTGCCGGAGGGGCTGCTGGGCGAGTGGCAATCCTGATTCCCGCTTTACACTCGCGCAGCAAACAATCACTCTGTCCGCCACGCGCGGCGAAGCCGTGCAATCGAAATGAGCAAGGACAAGAAGGACGAAAAGGATTCCATGGGGAAGCTTGAGGAGTTGTTTCTCAAGTCGCGCACTATCATGTTGTACGGGGAGATCAACCAAAAGGTGGCACGGGAATTCTGCACCAAAATCCAGCTGTTAGCCGCCGAGTCCGATGACGACATCAACGTGTTCGTCAATTCACCGGGGGGACATGTGGAATCCGGTGACAGCATCCATGACATGATCAAGTTCGTAAAACCGCGCGTGAAAGTGATCGGCACCGGCTGGGTCGCCAGCGCCGGCGCACTCATTTACGCCGCTCCCCCGGTGGAGGATCGTTTCAGCCTGCCCAACACCCGTTACATGCTGCACCAGCCAAGTGGCGGTGTCGGTGGTCAGGCATCGGACATCAGCATTGAGGCGGATCAAATCGTGAAGATGCGCGAGCGGCTCAACCAGATTTTTGCCGATCAAACCGGCCAACCGATCGACCGGATCGCCAAGGACACCAACCGGAATTTCTGGATGACCCCAACTGAGGCCAAGGAATACGGCCTCGTCGGCAGCATCATCAACTCTCACGACGAGCTGTAATCAGCTGCCCGGCCTTACGGTCTCGCGGGCGAGACAAGCTTGAAGAAGCGGTGCCGCGCTTGGCCAAGCGCGATGCTCGAAGTGATCGTCCCGTCCGCCTTCGGCTCAAACCGGCTCACACTCTCCCACGCTTGGCCAAGCGCATCGGTCGCCAGCAGCGAATAGGTCGAGCCGCCCTTGGCGTCAAAACTCAGGCGGATCTTGTCGCCGGACAATTGCTCTATAGCCAGTTTCATTTGTGGCAACTCACCCGCGGCATCCGAACCGGGCGTGCCCCCGATTTCTGCGCTGGCGCGGTAGCCGGTTTCGCTGACACCATCCATCACCAATGAATACCCCTCCCCGTCCGCCTTCTCCGGCCAAGGCGGCTGATCGCTGTAGTTTAACGTGAGCACCGGAGCGCCGTGACCAGCTGCCAGAGTCAAGGTTTCCCCTTGGTTGGCAAGTTTGCCTTCGTAAATCCCGTCCACTTTCAGGCCGGGATGGGCGGCCTCCAGCGTGGCCTTATTTCGAGCGAGCACGAACAGCTTGCCCGGCGCCAGTGTGCTGCCCTGCGGGAAAATGAACCGGATGCCACTGGAGAAAAACAGCCCGCTCAGATCGAGCACTCGGTTGCCGGTGTTTTTGATTTCCAAGAACTCGTAGTCGCTATCGCTGACCTTCGGTCGCGACTGCGGGTGGTACATGATCTCGCTAAACGCCAGGCTGTCCCTGAAGCGGGAGAGATCCGGCTCTCCAGCGACAAACTCCACGGGCGCGGACCAGTGACTCCACGAGTGTGTGCCGTTCCGCATCCGCACACGCGCCCGATACGTCCCACCCTTGCGCATCACATGCTGCGGTACGGAAATCTGTTCCACGAATTCGTCCGACTCCATCTCCCAGACCGATTGAATCTCGTACTTCCACGGCTGGCCCAATTCAAAATAGGGCGTTTGGGGATTTGAAATCTCCGCCAACCGCCACTGGATGCCGGTGAACTTTTGACTGTTCTTGTCTGCCCCCGGTGCGAATGGTGTGGTCTTGAATCGCAGGTCATTCAACGGAAAGCCCTCGGGACCCGTGTAGGAAATCTCGGGACGATCCGGTATATCGCCCCACTTGGCTTCGTACTCGAGATAGTTGTAGCCGTAACCCTTTGGATCGCCGTCACCGATTCGCCATCGTCCGGTGTCGGTATCGGTCATAAAATCGAGCATGTGCTGCATCATGCCCTCGAAATCCTTCGACTTGAGCCGACGCGTCCACGTACCGCCGATGTTGTTCTGACTCTTGGGCGAGACATAAAACTGGCCACGATGCTTGGAGGCAGTGCGCGGGTGGTAATTCCACATGAACTGATCGACATCGACAAACGTCAGCGGCTGGCCGGGTGGGTTGATGAACCGGGCATGTTCGTCGATGAATTGCCCGATCTGTCCGCCGGTTGGCGAGGCATCATCGACCAGCAAATCCATCAGTTCGCGTGCCCGGTTTTTGAACTCGATTTTCAACGTCCTATGCTGGCGCAGACTTTTCTCAAGGTTCACCGCCCCCTGCCAATGCGTTTCCGGGATGATCAACATGTCGAGATCCCACGGCACCGGGTACCACGGGCCATCCGGATTGTGATAGCAGACATGGTTCCAACCATCCCGCAGATCCACATTGCTGATGATGCGGTTAATGCTGCGAAACGTATAGTACGTCGGCATGTGCAGGTTTTTTCGCCACCAACCGATAGACTGCGTCCGGTTGTAGTTGTCCCTGAAACTGTTCCAGTCGGATGGAGTACTTGGCTGTGTCGGCCCCTGGTTGCGCCGGTCGCCCTGATTTCGCTCGATCTTGTACACGTTACCGTCCGGCAGGCCACGCTCAGCAAGGAACCGGCTGTCTGTGTGCTCCACGTGCAGGTACAGGCCCCAGAGATCGCCCGAGTACTGTGCGTTGCCACGGCCGGCGGGGGCCTCCTCGGCATCGTCGATCACCCGAAGGTGGATGAAGTCTGCGTGCGGCGCCAACCCGCCGGCAAGCGTGTAGAGTTTGAAGCCGATCGCCTCCTCCATGCCGGCCATGCCGCGATTGACCGGCATCCACGGGGCGGCACAACCGTTGAGGTTAATCGTCTTTTTTCGAGTCTTGTACGGGCGTCCGTAATTGTCCCGGGCGCGTAGTCCACGGGCTCGATTAAAGTACAGTCTCCACTTGTTTTTCCCGGAAACATAGGTCGAGTACTCGCCCCGGTTTCGGAACTCGATGTGGTCGTACACCCTCCCGTCATAAACGAGCGTCCCTTTGAAGCGGACCGTGTCGTGGGCGGAGTTGTACTGTGAATTGTTTACGTCCGTGCTGTCCGCGATCAGGTGATAGGTTGGCAATGACTGCATGACGCTGGCAGGAAAGGTCTCCTTTTTTCCGTTGATCCTGTTCGCCCCACTCCAGGCTGGGATACCGTTGTAACAAAAGTAGGCGAAGTTCGGTTGGTCATCGTCGCCATAGGGCAGCATCACCGCATTACCTGCCTTGTCCTCAACCATTATCCGATAGCGAACCAGCGTGCGGTGTCGTTGGATCGCGCGGGGGACGGTTGTCGAGTAGATCGAGTCCCCTGCCTCGGCGTCCCCGCCCTCTCCCGCATCGTTCATCGTCAACTCCCGCCAATCCTGCTCGTACCCGCCATCAGTCAAACGAATGTAACGCCCCGGGACGACAGTCTGGTAAGAGAGTTTGACTGATGCCACGCCTTCCGGGTCGGTCACCTTTACTGAGACGCGAACCGGTTCATTTGCCTTGGGTTGCTCCGGCTCATGCTTCACCTGCCGTGCCTGGGGTGGTGCGTTTTCAGAGTACACTGTATTGACGCCTCCCGGAGTCGGCGTGCCGCTCGTCTGCCCGGGTGGAGGGGTGCGCAGCTCGGCATCGATGGAAAAGTCACTGCTTCCACGTGTCGCGTTGAGGGCATGGATCGCGATGATATTCCTGCCCGGCTTCACGACACCCCGGGTGTTCTGAATCAACACCTCCTCCCACTTGGCCTCGTGATCCTTGGCCAATGAATTGTAGCGCAACACCCCGGACGGCACACTCACACGGGCCACCTCCTCACCGTTGATCCAAACAACTGCGCCATCATCCACGTATACCCGCAGGAGCAACGTCGATGGCACTTCGGCGCGTGCGGTAAATTCCCTGCGAAGATAGACTGAGGTAAACCGGTTGCGCATGGTGATTTCGGTCTTATCGTCACCATCTCCGTAGCCGATGGGTGTCCTCCCCTTTTTCCAGGTGCCGTCTTCAGAAAACTCCAGCTGCCTCCATGCCGACCTCGGCGAGGACGCCTCGCTGGTGCCTTCGCGGTAACTCCACCCCGACCGACCGGCAGCCAGCAACACCACCGGCTTGGACGGTGCAACCTGTAACCCGGCCGAGCGCCACGAACCGCCGAGATCGTTGTCGAGCGTTGGGTGGATCAATTCCATCGAACTGCCCGCTCCACTTGCCGCCGTGGGCCACGGAAAACCGGAATCGTAGTTGACTCGATCCACCTGTTCGCCAGCGGCATTTC
>CAJXAU010000106.1 GCA_913050205.1 uncultured Verrucomicrobiota bacterium | reverse complement strand
GTTACTTTTGGCCAAGCGCATGAATCGTTCCGTTCTCATCGTCCTCAGTTTGGCTCTGGTCGGCTGCCAAACGCCGCCAACTCCGCCCCCGACCAAGCCGGTGTCGCTTTCTTCGGTGTTCCGCTTGGCCAAGCTCGAGGAGATCGACTCCGCCATCGGGCAGGCGATCGCCGCCGGAAAAGCGCCCGGCGCTGTCGTGCGAATCGAGAGTGGCAGAGCGGTCTACCAGAAGACGTTTGGCGACAAGGCGGCCAAGCCGGAGCGATCGCCGATGACAGCCGACACGATTTTTGACGCCGCGTCATTGACAAAGGTGATCGCCACGGCACCGGCCATCGCCCTGCTGATCGAGCAGGGAAAACTGGGCCTCGACGATCGGGTTGAAAAATGGATTCCCGGCTTCAAGAAAAACGGCAAGGGCGCGGTTACGATTCGGCATTTGCTGACGCATACCTCCGGCCTGCGTCCGGGGCTCTCGCTTAGGCCGGAATGGTCCGGTGTCGCGTCGGCGATTGAGAAGGCCAAGGCGGAATCACTCACCGAGCAGCCGGACAACAAGTTCATTTACAGCGACATCAACTTCATTTTACTGGGTGAGATTGTCCGGCTCGTCTCCGGTGAACGGCTCGACTTGTTTGTCTCCAAGAATATCTTCCAGCCGCTGGGCATGAACGACACCGGGTTCCTCCCGCCGTTGGCCAAGCGCTCGCGCGTCGCCCCCACGGAACAGGTCGGCGAGGTGATTCTTCACGGGGAAGTCCACGATCCCACGGCCCGCCGGATGGGCGGCGTGGCCGGTCACGCAGGCTTGTTCACCACCGCGGCAGACCTTGGCCGTTTCGCAAACATGATGCTCAATGACGGTTCGCTGGATGGGCGGCGTGTTTTTAAAAAGGAGACTGTCAAGTGGATGACTGCGTCCCACACAAAACCGCCGATGAAAATCAAGCGCGGCCTCGGTTGGGACATCGCTTCGCCGTACTCGAGTCCGCGTGGCAATCATTTCGAGGTGGGCAGCTACGGGCACACCGGCTGGACCGGCTGTTCGTTGTGGATTGACCCCGCCACCGGCACCTCGGTGATCCTGATGACCAGTCGCACGCATCCCGATGGCCGGGGGAACGTCATCGCGCTGAGGCGCACGGTGGCCACGCTTGCCGCCGAGGCGTTGCATGGTTTTTCGACTGGCAGCGCGGCCCCACCTGAGTTGACGGCGCGACAATCCGTTCTCAATGGCGCGGACGTGCTGCGAATGCGCCCCGAGCTATTGCCAAAGGGTAGCCGCATCGGTTTGATCACCAACCACACCGGCCACGATCGAGAACGCAGGTCGACACTCGATTTTCTGCTCAAGTCGGAGCGGGTACAGCTCAAGGCTCTTTTTAGTCCCGAACACGGGCTGTACGGCGAGCTCGATGAAAAGGTCGGTGACAGCACCGATACGAAAAGCGGCCTGAAAATCTTCAGCCTGTACGGCGAGACGCGCAAGCCGTTGCAGGGGCAGCTCGCCGGGTTGGACGCACTCATCTTCGACATCCAGGATATTGGCTGCCGATTTTACACCTACATTTCGACGATGGGTTTGGCGATGGAAGCCGCCGCCGAGGCCGGGGTGAAATTCATCGTGCTTGATCGCGTGAACCCAATCGGCGCCACGGCGGTCGAGGGGCCGGTGCGGCTGGGCCCGACCGATTTCATCGCGTTCCACGACATCCCGATCCGGCACGGGATGACCGTCGGCGAACTGGCACGGATGTTCAACAGCGAGCGCGGCTACAACGCAAATCTGCAGGTTGTCAAAATCGAGAACTGGTCGCGGGGACAGGTGTTCGACACGACCGGTCAGCCGTGGACAAACCCGTCGCCCAACATGCGAAACCTCACGCAGGCGATGCTCTATCCGGGTATCGGTTTGCTGGAAACCGCGATGTCCGTCGGCCGCGGGACAGACACGCCGTTCGAGGTGATCGGCGCTCCGTACATCGACGACGTGCGCCTGGCCAGGCGATTGAACGCGCTTGGCCAAGCGGGAGTGTCCTTTGTGCCGGTGCGCTTCACGCCGGACTATAGCGTGCACAAAGACGAGCCGTGTGGCGGCGTAAACATCATCATCACCGACCGGGAGGCATTGAAACCGGTCACGCTTGGCATCGACATCGCTCGTGTGCTGCACGCGATGTATCCGAAGAAATTCCCCTTGGCCAAGGTGGGCCGCTTGCTCTGCCATCCGCCGACCATTGAGGCGCTTGGCCAAGGCAAAACCCTCGCCCAGATCGAGGCCGCTTGGCAGCCGCGCTTGGCCAAGTTCAAAAAACGTCGCGCTGGTTTTTTGCTCTACGACTGAGCGTGTTCAGTTGCCGAAGCTGAAAGAGTAGAGCTTGGCCTTCGCGAACTCGAACTTTAGTCGAACCGGCTTACCCTCGGCAGTCGACAGCTGGAAATTCCGATCCCAATTCACGATTGCGTCGGAGCCAGTGCGGGTGATCACCTGACTTTTGGCGAGTTGTTTTCCCTCGGCATCCAGCACAGTAGCCCTTAGCCAACCGCCGTTCTGAACGTCCGCCGATACACGGAGTTGGCTGCCGGTGGGGGTGACCGGAGTCGTCGTGATAACGGCGTGTTTGGTTGTGTCGTCAGGCGCGAAGCCGGCCCAGCCGTCCGGGCGCAACGTCGCGAGCGCCAGCCCCGATTTTCTCCAGTCAAAAAAATACCAGTCACTCGCACCGTAAAAAATCTGAACCTCGTTTTCCCGAATCACCGGCTGTGAAGGAAACATGGCGCCCCAATCGTAAGGCATTGTCCCGTATTCTTTGGCCTTCGCCGGGGAGTTCGCGATCAGTGGTGTACCGGGCAGGACGCGGTGCCACGTGTACGAATCGGGACTCCATGCCAGTTCGATCTGTTGTCGCACACCCTCCATCGATTTCACCGAGGGATAATCCATCACCCCAAGCAGCCCGAGAAAAACGCCGCCCGCGCGGAAGATCACCATGTCGTGCATCTGGTTTTTCGGCGTGCCTTCGATGATTAATTCGGAGCGCGTCCACTTGAGGCCGTCCGCGCTTTCAGTCCGCGCGATTTTGCGGTTGCCGACGATCGGGAAGCGGTCGTAATGCCGAACGATGCCAACGTACTTTTGAAGTTCAGGCGACCAAACCATGTTCGCGTGACAGTCGCTTTGGATGGCGATCTCCGGACAGCGAATCTCCGGTCCCCAGTTCAGTCCGTCGGGCGAAAACCGGATCAACTGCATGTAACCGACTTGCGCTGCGTAGAACGCCTTGTAACGCCGCGCCGGGTTTTTCTCGTGAGGGTCCTTGTACACACCGGCTCCGGACGGGCCGCGCACGACAATGTTGTTTCGCTTGTTACCCCCGAACTCGACCAAACCAAGCTTTGGTTTTTCCCAATGAACACCGTCCTTGGATGTGGCGTAAAGGATCGCTTCGTCGCGCTTGTTCGGCTTGGCCGACATGTAGTGGGTGGACGTCGGGTTACGCTTGGCCGGAGGTGTCTTGGTTGTTCGCTCGTCGATGATGAACGGGCAGTACCAGCATTTGTAGAGTTGTTCCTCCGCGTCGAAAATGACGTTCGGATACATGTTGTCGTAGCGCGGTTCCCACGGTTTGTCGGCGACGAACAACGGGTTGGCCGGGTGTTTTTTTACCGAGCCAAGCGTCAACCTTGCATTTGTCGTCGAGTCGATGATCCGCGAGTCAAGGAGCAGAAATCGATCCCGCGGAATCGACTTGGCTGCAGATTCCTTTTCGCCGCCACCGACCAGTGCCCCATACACGATTGGTTTAATCTCTTGGCCAAGCTCGATCATTGGCATTTGCTGCGTTAGGGTGATAACCACGAGTTCGTCCTTTGGCGACAACCAGTACTCCGTTCCCGCGCCGCCAAGCCACTCATACTCACCGATCGACGACGGCACGGTATCGATTTTTCGAGTGCGCACGGCGAAGCCCAGACCAAAACCGCGCCCCTCAGGGCGCCTGTCTATTTCGCCAACACCCTCTGGTAGTTGATTGCGAATCATCGCCTCGACGGTTTCCCTTTTCAAAAATCGTTTCCCGTCCAGCACACCGTTGTTCGAGAGCATGAGGCAGAATCGCATGTAGTCTGTCGCCGTGGATACAAGGCCACCTCCGGCGGAAAGAAATTTGGGTAGTTTGTCGAACGTGTACGCGCCTCTCGTGCCGGGTTGAGGCGCGGCCACCACCTGCAGGTTGCGGCCATATACTTCCGCCAGCCGATGCCGTTTTTCCTCTGGAACAAAAAACGCCGTATCGACCATGCCAAGTGGTTTGCAGACTTTTTCCTCGATGCAGACATCGAGTGTCTGGCCTGACGCCACCTCGATCACCCGCGCCAACACCTCTGTGCCGAAACTGTAGTGCCAGTCCGTGCCGGGTTGATACCTCAGCGGCACGGCGTCGAGCCGGTTCATTATTTCCTCGAGCGTGCTTTCATGGAGTGGAGGCAAGCCTGCTTTCCGAAACGCGCTGTCTACCGTTACATTGTTGGAAAAACCGGCTGTGTGTCGCAACAAGTCGCGCACCGTCATCTGACGGGATTGGGACTTGCCTTGAAATTTCATTCGGCCGGCAGCCGGGATGTACTTGGCAACCGGGTCATCCAGTCCGAGTTTGCCCTCCTCCACCAACACCATCGCCGCCACGCTGGCAATCGCCTTGGTCATCGAGTAAATGCGAAACAACGTGTCCTTCCGCATCGGTTTTTCGGCAGCGATGTCCTGCATCCCCTGGGCGGAAAAGTGGACGACCTTGCCGCTCTTCGCCACGATCGTCACCGCCCCGGCTAGGCGGCGCTCGTCGATGTAACGCTGCACGAAGGGTTCAATCTTCGAAATCCCCCCAGCCGACAAGCCCACCTCCCGCGGCTCCGCAGTCGGCAGCGCTTGGCCAAGCGCAGTCGAAGCCAAAACAAAGACGATTGCGAACCATGCACTGAATATGGAATTCACGGTGAAGCGAACGTCCTCCGATAACTTGTATGGATCAAGTAGTTTTGTTTCACCCGCTCGGGGTTGAAGCTGGCTACTTGGCCAAGCGGGTTTCCTTTTTGCGGAGGACTTTTTCCTGTCGGTTGGTTTCGGCGCGGAGGAGGGCTTCCGGTTGCCAGCCTTTGCGTTGGGCGTATTCGGCGAGTGCGAACAACTCCCGGGCGAGGGTGGCCTTGGTGTATCGTTGCTTGGCCGGCTTGGCCAACGGCTTGTCCGCAAGTTTGTTTTTGCGCGCTTTCTTGACGAGTTTCTCGGTGCGCTGCAGCGAGGGCAGATGGCGCGGGATGCCATCCAGCACGGAGGGGCGTTCGTGTTTCGTGCCCTGTTTTTCCTCACGCTTGATTTTCTCCCACTGAGCCCATACGGCATCGACGTTGTCGGCGTCGGAGTCTCCGAAAACATGCGGGTGGCGGCGGATGAGCTTGTCGGTGATCGTCCGGGCCGCCTTCTCAAAATCAAACGCCTTCCGTTCCTTCGCAAGTTGGCAGTGGAAGACCACCTGCAACAGCAGGTCGCCGCATTCCTCGAGCATCTCGTGGTCGTCCTCGGCTTCGATCGCATCGATCAATTCATACACCTCCTCGACGGCGTGAAAGCGGATGGACTTGTGATCCTGCTCACGGTCCCACGGGCAACCGCCGGGGCCACGAAGCCGGGCCATCACCTCGACCAGTTCGTCGATCGCTGGTTTGCGTTTTTTGGGTTTGCGTTTGGCGGCCATGTTAGAGGATGACGAGATCGTCGCGATGGACGATTTCCACGCCTTTCAATTTCCGGGCGCGGATTTCATCGGCGTCGAATCGGCTGATACCCCGCGAAAACTCTGTGCCTTGCAGGTCGCAAATACGCACGACGTCGCCCTTGGCAAACTCTCCGATACACTGCGAAACGCCGGGAGGCAGCAAACTTTTGCCCTTGTCTCGAAGTGCGTTGCGGGCACCGTCGTCCACCCATAGCGATCCCTTTGGATGATGGAAAAAGGCAATCCAGCGTTTGCGCCCTTTGAGTTTGCCTGCCCGGGGTACGAAAAATGTTCCCTCCTCCCTTCCATCTATTACGTTGGCTATGGCCCGTTTCTTTTTGCCGGAAGCGATGACCAGCGGGATGCCGGTACGTGCGGTCATTTTGGCGGCCCGAATTTTGGCATCCATACCGCCGACGGCAGTCG
>CAJXAU010000105.1 GCA_913050205.1 uncultured Verrucomicrobiota bacterium | reverse complement strand
ATCCTGTCGCCCGAGGAGTACCGCATCCTTCGCCAAAAGGGCACCGAGCGAGCCTTCACCGGCAAGTACGACCACCATTTTAAGGAGGGCACCTACACCTGCAAGGGCTGTGGCACGGAGCTGTTCGACTCCACCACCAAGTATAATTCCGGCTGCGGCTGGCCCGCTTTTTATAAGGCCAAGGATGACACCATCGCCAAGAAGGTCGACCGCAGTTATGGCATGATCCGCACCGAGATCACCTGCAAAAAATGCGACGGCCACCTCGGGCACGTCTTCGACGACGGCCCCAACCCCACCGGTATTCGCTACTGTGTCAATTCCGCCTCGATGGGCTTTGTCCCTGCTGAGGATAAAAAGCAGGCCAATCAGACACCCCCGGTTCCAAAGCAATAACCCCCGCTTGACCAAGCACATGTCGGTACCATTGGTATCCGTGGTGCTGCCGGTGCGCGATGCCGCCTCGACCGTTGGGCGGGCCGCTCGATCCATCCTGGAATCCACCCTGCGGGAATTGGAGTTGCTCGTCATAGATGACGGCTCGACCGACAACACGGCAGAAGTTGTTCAACAAATTAACGATCCCCGGTTGCGACTGATTCAGCAGGCACAGAGCGGTGTCTGCGCCGCTGCCAACCGGGGTACCTCCGAGGCCCGTGCGCCGGTGATCGCGCGGATGGATGCCGACGATTATTCCCATCCCCGGCGACTTGAGAAGCAACTCGACCTCCTCCAGCAATCCGGGGTCGACATGGTCGGCTGCCGCGTGAGCATCGTGGATACACTTGGCCAGGCGGTGCCCTCACTGCAGCGTTACCAACAGTGGAGTAATGCGCTGATTTCACCGGAACGCATTACCGCGATGCGCTTCGTCGAACTGCCCATCGTTAACCCAACCCTCATGGCTAGGCGGGAGGTTTTCGAACTGGGCTACCGCGATGGCGACTGGCCGGAGGATTACGACCTGTGCCTCCGGGCGCTTGGCCAAGCGCGCCGTGCCGCCAAAGTGCCCGAGATACTATTCGACTGGGTCGACTCCGGCGAACGACTCACCCGCAACGACCCACGCTACTCTTCCGACGCGTTCGACCGCTGCCGCCGCACACACCTCATGGATGGCCCGCTGAGCGAAATCCGCGAGGTCGATCTCTGGGGCGCTGGCCAGACCGGCAAACCATGGCTGCGCTGGCTGCAGGCCAAGGGGTTTCATGTCCGACAAGTGATCGAGGTATCCCCAAAAAAAATTGGCACCCAAATTCACGGTGTCCCCGTGATCGCCGACACAGCCCTGTCTCCACCTGACGGGATCCCGCTGATCATCGCCGTCGGAGCGGCCGGTGCCCGCGAACTCATCGAGACCGAACTCCTCAAAAAAGGCTACACCCCCGGTAAAGACGCTTGGTTCGTTTGTTGATGAAACGTTCGTAGTGAAAAAATGAGCCTACTGGCCGAGGGGTATGCCCCGCTCGATGAGGAGCGTGGGGATGTCCTGCCGGACGGGGTAGAGAATTTTCCCATCCTCGCGCAGCATGCCACCATCGATTTTTTGGCTAACTTTGTCGTCCACTCGATCGACCAGACTGCCGGCCTCGATGCGTTGATTCAGGTCGGCGACCAGTTCCGCCCCAGCGGGCTTGAGCGACTGATGCGTCTCGGGACAACAGATGAATTCGAGAAGTTTTTCGTCCATTTTTAGGATTAATTTTCCAGTGCCTTTTGTGCTGCGGTGTAGACGTCCTTGAGTGGCACGTTGTTGCTCGCGGCAATTTCACGGGCCGATTCGTACTCGGGCGCAGCCTGCACAATCTTTCCGTTCAGCCGGCCGATCTTGACCTGCACTTGGCCAAGCGGCGTGTCCACCACCTGCTGTTCGCGCTGGAGTTTGCGACGTTCCACGTTGTGCCGCCGCACGCCTAGCGCACTGGTTTCGCGCAGGATCATTTCGCTGAAACGGTCAGACGTTTCCTCGGCACACAACACGGTCAGTAGCACGCCGGGCCGATTCTTTTTCATCTGGATCGGCGTATGAAACACATCCAGCGCACCAGCGCCAAGCGCGGTCTCAACGAAGTGGCCAAGGTGCTCGGCATTGATGTCGTCGAGATTGGTCTCGATGACGGTGACGGTGTCGCGTTCCCAATCGAGCGGAGCCGTCTGGCCAAGCGTTGCATCCGCTTGGCCAAGCACAGCGCGCAGGACGTTCGGCCGGGTGTGCATGTCTCGTGTGCCCAAACCATAGCCGATTCGTTCCGGCGTCAGACCCTTCATCAGCTCAAAGCTCTCTGCAAATTCTGCAAGGATTGCAGCACCGGTCGGGGTGACTAATTCGTGGGGTTCGTCGCACTGGTTCACGGTCACGCCGCGAGCACCGAGAATCTCGAGCGTTGCCGCCGTGGGCACCGGGAACCGGCCGTGGGCGCAGTCGACCCAACCGGTGCCTTCGACCACCGGTGCCGCCAAAACGCGGGGTTTACCGAGTAAGTCCAGTGCAATGCAGGCGCCGATGATGTCGATAATGGAGTCCACCGCGCCGACTTCGTGAAAGTGTACTTCGTCCGGTGACATACCGTGCACCTTTCCCTCGGCTTCCGCCACACGACGAAAGACTGCCACCGACTTTTCCTTCACCCAGTCACTGAGAGGGCTGTCATGGATGATTTTTTTGATGTCGGCAAAATTACGCTCGTGCGTGTGGCCGTCACCGTCGTGGCTGTGCGAATGTGAATGGGAGTGTTCGTGAGAATGATCGTGGCCGTGGGAATGATCGTGCGAATGCGTCGCACCCTCCCCTTGCCCGGATTCGTCTCCGTTGGGCAACAGGTGGACGTCGAACTTGACGCCGTCGATGTTGGCCTTGGTTTTACGTGAGACGTGGAGTTGGTAGCCGTCGAGATTCAGCTTGGCCAACTCGTCCTCAAGCGCGGCAGCATCCACTCCAAGGTCGATCAACGCCCCGAGAAACATGTCGCCGCTGATGCCGCTGAAGATATCGAGGTAAAGCGTGTTCATCCATTCACGGCGGATCGCCGCGCGGCGGGAATTAAACGCTGATTGGCAGGAAGGGTCTACCAGTAAAACACCGGTCCACCATGAGTACGCTCCACCATCCCGACGAGTTTGCGGCCTTCCATCGTGGTTTTTTGCCAAGAGACGTGGCCATCGAGATAATTCAGGTTACCCCCGGCAGGATACTTGCCGCTGTTATCGAGGTGAGCCGTCTTGTGGAGTTTCTTCCAACCACCACGTACGGAAGCAAACCCGTTGTTCAACGAGGAAGATATGGTTGCATCCGCAGTCAACACCCGTTCAGACGGGGATGGTTTCACCGTCACACCCCTCACCTTGATGGGCCGGGTGGACATGGCGTAGTTGATATTGGTCTCCTGCACGCGAGGTGCCCAAGGAATGGTCAGCGCGTAGCCGATTACGGTGTGGTGATCCCGACCGGTCCAGTTCCAAAGATCGTCGTTGTTTTGATCGAGAAACGAGGGGCAATACATGATGTTCCGCTCAAACCCCTGCTTTTTCATCATGGTCGTTACGCTGATGCCCGCATCCCAGGGCCAATGCCCGGTTCGTTGGCCCCACCTGTTTCGATTATAGGGAAGGTTGTTGTCGTTTTCGTTCCCGTACATCTGCCAAGCCAGACCCATCTGCTTGAGGTTATTGAGGCAGCTGGTTCGCTTGGCAGACTCCTTGGCCCGGGCCAGTGCCGGTAAAAGCAATGATGCGAGAATGGCGATTATGGCGATGACGACAAGCAGTTCGATTAATGTGAACGCCTGTGTCCGCTTCGACAGGGGGGCAAAGTTCATTTTCATATCACAAAACTCATCGGGGTGGAGAGACGCTACACCCCGCCTGATGCGGCTTCAACTGTTTAATCGGGGGGCTGCGCGGGCCAAGCGGCGGTTTACTTGGCCTCCACGACGACCGGTTTGGCTGCGTCGGCAACGTTCATGCGGGTGGTGGTTCCGCCTGGCCAAGCAACCTCAATCGCGCGGATTCGCTTGGCCGCACCCAACACCTGACCGGCTGCGGATTGCGAGTACCGACCGGTGCTCCCGCCGATCATCCGCGACGGCCCCTTGGTTCCGTCGGCGTACACTACGCGCGCGGTCGCCCCTTGGCCAAGCGCATTGGCCGGCGCCCCGGACAGGCTCACCCGTAAGCCCGCTTGGCCAAGCGCGTTGAGGAACAAATGCGGCTTGGCCTTGCTCTGTGCGACGACCAGATCCGGGCGCCCGTCCCCGTTGAAATCGCCCACCGCACTGCCACGTTGTTCGCCATAAACCTTGATGCCACTCCGATGGCCAAACCGTGCTTCAAAACCGCCTTGGCCATCCCCCTTCAGCAGCAACCCTTCCCCGGCGTCCATCCGGTAATCCTCCACGCGCACCGCAAAAAAGTTTTGACTGAGAAAAACGTCCTCACTGCCGTCGCCATCGAAGTCGGCGACCGACGCCCCCATCACCGGCGTGAGCTGCGCCTCGATCGGCAGCGGACGAGACTCGAATTTTTCACCACGATTGAGCAGCACCACCGAGGCAAGGTGCGACGCCTTGATCAATTTTGCGCCGGTTAATTGCCCGGCAAAAATCTGCTGCAATGTCGCGCTCCCGTATCGGCGATGAGTCGGGAAGCGTTCGCGCAAAAATGGGAAGACCAGTTCGAGCGTCACCATGCGGTGCCGGGGCAGCAGCCGTCTGGAGGCCAGTTCGAACCGCGCCTCGACTGCGTCGTAAAACCCGTCACCGCCGATATCGCCGTGCACGAGATAAGGCACCCGTTTTGTACCGTGTTTGAGGTGGCTGTTCAGCCCCCAGTTGCCCGCGAGCAAATCCATCCTTCCGTCCCCATCAAAATCCCCCGCCGCAAGCGTCTGCCAAATACCCGGCTGCTGATCGAGCCCCCACTCCTTCGTGGCATCCGTAAACGTGCCGCCCCGGTTTTTGAAAACCTTGACGGTTCCCCACTCCGTGGCGAGGACAAGTTCAGGCAGCGGCTCCGCGTCGAGCGGGACAAACAATGCCGCCGTAACCATCCCCACGTTGGTAAACGTCGCAGCCTGACCGCTGTCCAGCTTGAGGCCATCAGCCCCGCAGCGCAGCAGCCACGACGAGGCCGGGGTCGGGAACCGACCGGGCACCCCCCTGCCCGCCACGAACACGTCAAGATCACCGTCGCCGTCCACATCTGCCACTGCAACCGAGCCCACGTCGGACTGGTTCGCCGAGGGTAGCTCGATCACCTCCGGCTCGGCGCTGCCGGGATGAAATACCTGCAGCGACGGGACTACTGGCTCTGGAAAATCATGCGTCGAGACAGCAGCGAGGAGCGCGCGTTTGCCGGCGGCATCCACCCAGCCGGCCAGGCCAAGTGCATCCCCCATCAACGGCTGACTGAATGCCGGCTCGGTGAGCTTGGCCAAGCGGCCGGCCGGCCCGGTCTTGTAGGCGGCGATGTTGCCCCCGGCACCCGCGCCAAAGAACAGTTCGTCGGCCCCGTCTCCGTCCCAATCAAACACCACGACACCCGGTCCGGACTCGGTCAGCCGCCGGGTAAGCATCGGTTGCCGCTGAAAATCGTCGGACGGCGTCTCGGTATGGACGTGAGTCAACCGGTCGCTCGCGTCGGCAAAAAGTGTCGCCGGAGCCGGCGCACCTGTGGGCGCCGGTTGCGCGTTTTTCTCATGAATCTCGTAGGCGTGGTTCGGCTTGGCCCCGTTGATGACCGAACGCGTACCGCTTGGCCAAGCGACCTCGATGCTGAGCTGGCTCGCCTTGCCGGCGGCAAAAGTCCGCAGCGGCTCATCACCCGCGAGGTAGCGCCCGCCGGCGATCATCTCCTGAGACTGGACATACGGGCCGCCCCGCACGGTGATGCGCGCCCCGATACCACGCGTATTCCTGCCGGCCCCGCGAAGGGTCACCGACACACGAGGTGCCGTTGAGTTGTTGCGGTACACCAGCACGTTAGCGTTGAGACTACTCACAATGACGTCCTGGTCTCCGTCGTTGTCGAGGTCACACAACGAGATACCGTGGCTGACATTTTTCGAGTTGAACCCCCAGTCGGCACCCACCTCGGTAAAGCGCAGATCGCCCGTGTTTCGGTAGATCATGTTGGGCACCGTGAGCGGCGGGAAGAGGAAAACCTTTTTGCGCGACTGCGCCACAGGCAGCTTGCCGAGCTTGGACGTGCGCTCGAT